>CAIKUF010000115.1 GCA_903830565.1 uncultured bacterium
GCCGGTGCCGATGTAGCACGCGAGGCCCTCGCGCATGACGCCCGAAGGAATGAGTTGCAGCGCGGTCTTCACGCCCTTGATCACGAGCGTGTGGCCGGCGTTGTGCCCGCCCTGGAAGCGCACCACGCCCTGTGCGTGGTCGGTCAACCAGTCGACGACCTTGCCCTTGCCCTCGTCGCCCCACTGGGTGCCGACGACGACCACGTTGCGCCCGCCGCCGGTCTTGCCTGCTTGATGCATTTGTCGTGCTTCCATAGTCTGTTCGAGCGCGCCCCGCGTCAGAGCGCGCGCACCACCCACTGCCCGGACACCAAGGCGAGTTCGCGATCGCTTGCGTATTCTTCGGCTTCGTGCTCGTGCCCCGGAAGCACGCACACCACCGCCTCGCCCTGCTCGCGAAGGCGCCGCACGGCCGCGCGCAGCGCCGCGTCTTCGCCCCACGGCGCGCGAACGACGGGCGGCATCTCGCGCCGCCGCGCGAGCGTCACCACCTGCTTCAAGTCCATGCTCAGGCCCACCGCCGGGCGGTTGCGGCCGAAGACCGCGCCGACCTGGTCGTAGCGGCCGCCGCGAACCAACGAGTCGCTGGCCCCTTCGGCATAGATCGCAAAGCGCGCGCCGCTGTAGTAGTCGTAGCCGCCGAGGTCGGCGAGATCGAAGCCAACCTGCACCTGCGGATGCGCCTGCCGCAATCGCGCGGCCAGCCACTCGAGGTCGGCGAGTGCGGCGCGAACCTGCGGCTCATCGGGCAGCTCGCACCTTGCGGCGGCAATGACCTCGGCGCCGCCATAAAGGCGCAGCATCGCCAGCAACGCCGCCTGCGTCTGCGCCGCAAAGCCACGCGAGAGTTCGCGCACGGCCGATGCGTCCTTGGCCGCGAGCGCGCCATGCAGCGCGGCGACGACCTGCGCATCGGCGCCGGAATCGGCGAGCACGCCGCGCACGATGCGCGCGTCGCCGAGGTCGACGGTGAGCCCTTCGACACCTGCGCGCTGCATCGCGTCGAGCGCGAGTTCCTGCACCTCGAGGTCAGCCTCCAGCCCGGCGTGGCCGTAGATCTCGGCACCGAACTGCAGCGGCTCACGCGTTGCGTTCAGGCCTGCCGGGCGCGTATGCAGCACCGGGCCGCAGTAGCACAGCCTAGTCACGCCCTGGCGATTGAGCAGATGGGCGTCGATGCGCGCCACCTGCGGCGTGGTGTCGGCGCGAACGCCGAGCGTGCGCCCGCTCAACTGGTCGACGAGCTTGAAGGTTCGCAGGTCGAGCTCGCGCCCGGTCCCGGACAGCAGCGACTCCAGGTGCTCGAGCAGCGGCGGGATGACCAGCTCGAAGCCGTAGCCGCGCGCCACGTCGAGCAGGTTGTGGCGGAGTTCCTCGATGCGCCGCGCCTCGGCGGGGAGCACATCGCAGACGTGCTCGGGCAGTAGCCAGGCAGACGACATTGAAATCGGGCGGGCGGTTAAAGACCGAATTGTACCGGCCCACCCGAGGCGCGCGGTCGCGCGAAGACGCTCAGGGCCAGAAGATGAGCAGCATCGCCACGCCGGCGATCATGCTCGTCAGCCCGATGAAGCGGATCTGCCCGTCGGTCATGCGCGTCGCGCGCTCGAACACGGCGCGCCACGACTTCGGGCTAAGGAAGGGCAGGACGCCCTCGATGACCAGCATCAGCGCCACGGCAGCGAGCAGGATGTTCCACACGGCCGTGGGCTCCGTCACTTGCGCGGCGACGGTGCGGCTGCCGGCGCGCCGCTGCCGCGCATGGCCTTGAAGAACTCGCTGCTCGGGTCGAGCACCATCACGTCCGACTTGTTGCGAAAGCTCGCCCGGTAGGCGTCCAGGCTGCGGTAGAACTGGGCAAACTGCGGGTCGCGCCCGAATGCCTCCGCGAACAGCGCCGAGGCCTTGGCGTCGCCCTCGCCCTTCGCCTTCTGCGCATCGCGGTAGGCGTCGGCGACGATCACTTCGCGCTGGCGGTCGGCGTCGGCGCGAATCTTCTCGCCCTCAGCGGTGCCGGTCGAGCGCAACTCGTTGGCGACCAGCTTGCGCTCGGACTCCATGCGGCGATAGATCGAATCGGTGATGTTGGCCGAGAAGTCGACCCGCTTGATGCGCACCTCGATGATCTCGATGCCGAACGACTTGGCCTCTTCGGCGAGGCGCGAGCGCACGCTCTTCATCACGATCTCGCGCTCGGTCGCCAACGTCGCCTCGACGAGGCGCTTGGTCACCTCGTCGTTGAACGCGGCCTGCACGATCGGGCTGAGCCGGTTCTCGACGTTGCGGATGTCGACGCCGTTGTTGCGGATGAACTGCTTGGCATCGACGACGCGCCACTTGACCATCCAGTCGATCACGAGGCTCTTGCGCTCGGCGGTCAGGATGGGCCGGCTCTCGGGGCTGTCCAGCGTCTGGATGCGGCGATCGAGGAAGACGACGTTCTGGAACGGCGGCGGCAGCTTGACCTTGAGGCCGGGTTCGGTGACGACCTCCTTGATCTCGCCGAGCGCGTAGATCACGGCGAACTGCCGCTGATCGACGATGAAGAGGGTCGAGAAGGCAATGAGCAGCACGACCAGCGCGCCGGCGACAACCATGGCAATGCGATTCATGGGGCGTCCTGTGGGCTGTCAGCGGCCGTCGCGGTCGCGGCCGCGCTGGCCGTCGCGCGAACGGATGTCGACCGCGCCCGCTGCGGGTACGGCCGGCTCCGTCGGCGGCGCCGCCGCGGGGGCCGACGCAGGCGCGGCACTCGGCGCGGTCTGCTGCAGCAGCTTGTCCAGCGGCAGATAGAGTAGGTTGGAGTTGTTGCGTGTGTCGACCAGCACCTTGCTGACGTTCGAGTAGATCTGCTGCATGGTGTCGATGTACATGCGGTCGCGGGTGACGGCCGGCGCCTTCTGGTATTCGCCGAGCACGCTCAAGAAGCGCTGCGCGTCGCCCTGTGCCTGCGCGACAACCCGCGACTTGTAGCCTTCGGCCTCCTCGTGCAGGCGCGCAGCGGCGCCCTTGGCCTTGGGGATCACGTCGTTCGCATAGGCCTGGCCTTCGTTGCGCAAGCGGTCGCGGTCGGCTCTGGCCTTGAACGCATCGTCGAACGAAGCCTGCACCTGCTCCGGCGCCTGCACGCTTTGCAGGTTGACGTTGACGATCTGGATGCCGGCCTTGAGGCGGTCGAGCTGGCCTTGAATGGACCTCAGCAGATCGGAGGCGATGAGATCGCGCTGCTCGTAGAGCACCGAGTCCATCGTGCTGCGGCCGACGATCTCGCGCACCGCGGATTCGGCGGCCAGGACGACCGCTTCGTCCGGGTTGCGGTTCTCGAACAGATAGTCGCGCGCGTCCTTCAGGCGGTATTGCACGCTGAGGCGGATGTCGACGATGTTCTCGTCGCGCGTGAGCATCGACGACTCGCGCAGCCCGGTCGCCGCGACGACGTTGTTGCGCCCGACCTCGACCGTGCGCAACTGCGTGAACGGCACCGTCTCGTGGGCCTGGAAGGGGTACGGCAGCCGCCACGTGAAGCCCGCACCCACCGTGCTGCTGTACTTGCCGAACGAGGTGACGACGGCCTGCTGGCCTTCCTGGACGATGAAGAAGCCGCTGGCGAGCCAGATGAGCAGCACGACGCCGGCGATCAACGCGGCGCCGATGCCAGCGCTCTTCATATCGGGCTGATAGTTCGGGCCGCCGCCGTCGCCGGAACCATTGCTCGGGCGGGCGGGCTTCTTGCCGCCGAAGAGGCCGCCGAGCTTGGCGTTGAGGTCGCGCCACAGCTCTTCGAGGTCGGGCGGGCCGTCGCCGCGGCCGGCCGCGAACATGCGGTCGCGAACGCGCCCTGCGAGCGCGACGAACAGCGTCCGCGCCGACAGCGCCAATGCCTGCCAGCGGCCGGCCGGTGCAGGCGGCGTCGAGATGGATGAACTCATGGTCGTGCGTGGGTTTGGAGTGCTTGCGCCTGTGGATTGTCGACGGTCCCGGGATCGTCTTCGCCGAGTGCCTCAGATGGTGCCCAATCGGGCGCTCTCAAGGCCGGCCGCGCTTGGCCCGCCGCCGCGTCGGCAATCACTTGCCGCAGCAGGTTGAGGCCCGTGCCGCCCAGCGCGCTGACGAAGACGCGCTGCATGCGCACGCCGCCCTCGCCTTCGATGGCGTCGCGCATCTCGCGCGGAAGCTGCGTCGCCTCGAGGCGGTCGATCTTGTTGAAGACGAGCACCTGCGCCGCGCGATCGGCGCCGATTTCCTTGAGCACGCTTTGCACGTCGGCGATCTGCTCGTCGCGTTGCGGGCTGGCGGCGTCGACGATGTGCAGCAGCAGGTCTGCATCGGCCGCCTCCTGCAGCGTCGCCTCGAAGGCCTCGACGAGCTTGTGCGGCAGATCGCGGATGAAGCCCACGGTGTCGGACAGGCTCACCGAGCGGCCTGCGCCTTCGATGAACAGCGCGCGGGTGGTCGTGTCCAGAGTCGCGAACAACTGGTCCGCGGCATAGGCCTTGGCGTTGACGAGCGCATTGAACAGCGTCGACTTGCCCGCATTCGTGTAGCCGACGAGCGAGACGCGAAAGACGCCGCCACGTTCGCGCGCCTTGCGCTGCGTGCCGCGCTGGCGCTTGACCTTGTCCAGGCGCGCCTTCACCGACTTGATGCGCGAGGCAATCATCCGCCGGTCGAGTTCGATCTGCGCCTCGCCCGGCCCGCCGCGGTTGCCGATGCCTCCGCGCTGGCGCTCGAGGTGGCTCCAGCGCCGCACCAGTCGCGTCGACAGGTACTGCAGCCGCGCCAGTTCGACCTGCAGCTTGCCTTCGTGGCTTTGCGCTCGCTCGCCGAAGATCTCGAGGATCAGCATCGTGCGGTCGGCCACCGCCACGCCGAGGTGACGCTCCAGGTTGCGCTGCTGCGCGGCTGAGAGGGCCTGGTCGAACAGCACCGCTTCCGCCTGATGGCCGAGCACCAGCGCCTTGATCTCGTCGGCCTTGCCGGAGCCGACGAAGAGCGCCGCGTCGGGCGCCTTGCGGCGGCAGACGACGCGGTCGACGACTCGGTCGCCGGCCGACTCGGCAAGCAAGGCCAGTTCATCGAGGGTGTCGTCGAAGCCGGCCTTGCCGAAGTCGACGCCGACGAGGATCGCCCGCGGCGCCGCGACGGCCGTGTCGGGATTCAACCTAGAAGCCGCAGTTGATCGCGCCCGAGCGGGGCGCGATGCGCCGCTCTGGCAAGGCGCGACGAGGCGCAGGCTCAATGCCTGCAACGAGGAGCAACGCCGCCAGGGCGGCGCAGCGCGCCTCGATCGGGTGCGTAGCGCTGCCACCCGAGAGGTAAACGCGATCGTGGGCGCAAACGTCAGGATTCATTCGCTTGTGCCAGCGGAGGCGAGCGGTCAACTGCGGCTTCTAGGTTCAAGGGGGAAGCCGCCTCGGAGCGACGCGTGGCCAACGGCTTCAGGTTGCCTCGGGCGCTTCGGCGGCCTGGAAGTTGACCGCCCGGCCTGGCACGACGGTGGAGATCGCGTGCTTGTAGACCATCTGCGTCACCGTGTTGCGCAGCAGAACGACATACTGGTCGAAGGATTCGATGTGGCCCTGGAGCTTGATGCCGTTGACGAGGTAGATCGACACCGGCACGTGTTCCTTGCGCAGCAGGTTGAGAAAGGGATCCTGCAAGAGTTGGCCTTTGTTGCTCACGATATGCTCCGTGATGTTTGTTGACAGTGCAAGACCTTAACACAGCGCCCTGGAAACCAGCGCTGCAAGGGCTTCGCTCAGGACTTGTCCTTGAACGGGTTCTTCGACGAGCGCATCTCGATGCGCAGCGGCGTTCCAACGAGCTTGAAGTGGGCCCGGAAGCGCCCTTCGAGGTAGCGCTTGTAGACGTCGGTCACGTGCTCCAGCGAGTTGCCGTGGATCACGATCAGCGGCGGCTTCATGCCGCCTTGATGGGCGTAGCGCAGCTTGGGCCGGAACGCCCCGGCGCGCTTGGGCGCCTGGAAGGCCACTGCCTCCTGCAGCAGGCGCGTCAGCACCGGCGTGCTCATCTTCTTCACCGCCGACGCGTGGGCCTCGGCGATCGCCTTCCAGACCGGGGCCAGGCCCTGGCGCTTGAGCGCCGAGATGTGGGTCAGCGAAGCGAACTTGAGGAACACGAGGCGCTGCTCGATCGAGCGCTGCAGCATCTCGCGCTGGTAGGCGTCGACCGCGTCCCACTTGTTCACCGCCAGCACCACCGCGCGCCCGCTCTCGAGGATGTAGCCGGCGATGTGCGCGTCCTGGTCGGTGACGCCCTGGGTCGCGTCGAGCAGCAGCAGCACGACGTCGGCATCGGCGATCGCCTGCAGCGTCTTCACGACCGAGAACTTCTCGACCGCCTCGAACACCTTGCCCTTGCGGCGCAGGCCGGCGGTGTCGATGAGTTCGAACTTTTGGCCGTTGCGCTCGAAGGGCACGCTGATCGCGTCGCGCGTCGTTCCCGGCTGGTCGAACGCGACCAGGCGCTCTTCGCCCAGCCATGTGTTGATCAGCGTCGACTTGCCGACGTTGGGTCGCCCGGCGACGGCCAGGCGTATCGGCGCGCCCTCGGGCGTGGGTCCCTGTTCCTTGTCCGGCGGGAAGCCTTCGAGCACGGCGTCGAGCAGGCTGCGCAGGCCCTGCCCGTGCGCCGCCGAGACCGGGTGCGGCTCGCCGATGCCGAGTTCGTGAAACTCGGCCAGATGCGGCGAGTCGACCATGCCCTCGGCCTTGTTGACGGCGAGGAAGACCTTCTTGCTGACCGAGCGCAGGTAGCGCGCGATGTCCTGGTCCTGCCCCGACACGCCGGAGCGGATGTCGGTGACGAAGATCACCGCGTCGGCCTCGGCCACCGCCTGACGCGTCTGGCGCGCCATCTCCTTGACGATGCCGGTCGTGCTGTCGGGCTCGAAGCCGCCGGTGTCGACGACGATGAAGGTGTGCTCGCCGTGCTGCCCGTCGCCGTAGTGGCGGTCGCGCGTGAGGCCGGCGAAGTCGGCCACGATCGCGTCGCGCGTCTTCGTCATCCGGTTGAACAGCGTCGACTTGCCGACGTTGGGCCGGCCGACGATGGCGATGACGGGTTTCATGCGCTTCGCGCGGCCCGACCCGTGAAGAGCCTCACTCCGGGCGGAACGCGAACAGGCCGCCGGAGCGCGTGACGACGAGCATCGTCTTGCCCGACAGCGCGGGCGGCGCGACGATGGGACTGCCGTCAGTGGAAAGGCGCAGCAACTCGTTGCCGTCCTCGCGCGCAAGCAGGTGTACATAGCCCTCGACATCGCCGAAGACGGCCGTGCGGCCGACCAGCAGCGGGGCGCTGAGATCGCGGTAGAGCAGCTTGTCGTTGGTCCACGCGACGTCGCCGTTGCTGGCGCGCCAGGCGGTGATGCGATCCGACCCGTCGGCGCCGACCACCAGATCGGCGTCGGCGCCTATGCCTTCGTTGCCGCCGACGTTGCGCGTCCAGATCAGCGTTCCACGCTCGGCATTCACGCAGCCGACGGCATTCTGGAAAGCGCGCGCACAGACAACGTTGCCGGCGCGAACGGCAGGCGCGAGCAGATCGGCCAAACGCTCGACCTCATTGGTACCGCGCGGCGTGGCCACCGCCACCTCCCAGCGCAGCGTGCCCGGCGTCGGGTCGACGCCGGCCAGGCGCGGGCCCTGCCCGACGAGCAGCGTGTCCTTGAACGCCGTCAGCACGCCCGCTTTGGCCAGTGTCAGCGGTTCGCCGGGGCGCTGCAGCGTCCACAGCTTGCGGCCGTCGAGAACGTCGAAGGCCTGCACGACGCGGTCGACGCTCATCACGAAGACGCGCTCGCCGGCCACCAGCGGGGCCGTGGCCACGCGTGCACCCAGACGCGCGCGCCAGACGATGCGCCCGCCCTCGATCGTCACCAGTTCGTTGTCGCGCGTGACCACGCTAGCGAAGCGGCCGTCGCTGCCGACGCCCGCGCTGAGCGCGGTGCCGACGCTGGCGCGCCAGAGTTCGCTGCCGGTGTCGGCCTGCAGCGCCACCACGGTGCCGTCGCTGCCCGCGACGGTGAACACGCCGCCACTGGAGGCCGTCTGGTTGACGGCCACGATAAGCGGGAACTTCACGCTCTCGACGCGCTGGCTCCACGCCAGGCGGCCGCCGATCTGCGGCGTCACCGGCAGCAGCGCGGTCGGCTTGGGCCTGGGCGTTCCCGTGCAGGCGGCGAGCGCCAGCGCGCCCAGCAGCGCGAGAGCGGCCCAGCGCGTGCGCGTTCGCATCACTTGCCGGCCTCGGCCACAGCCGCGGTGGGCTCGGGCGGCGCGCCGAGCGCGGTCAGTTTTGCGTCGATCAGGCGCCGATAGTCGACGCTCGCATCCATCGTCTTCCACGCCGTGGCGTAGGCCGCCCTGGCCTCGTCCCGCTTGCCTTGGGCAAGCAGGATATCGCCGCGCCGGTCGGCCACCAGCGCCTCGAACTCCTGACCCTTGGCGGCGTCGAGCTGCTTCAGGGCCTCGTCGTACTTCTTCTCGTCGAGCAGCACGCCGGCCAGGCGCAGGCGGGCAATCGTCTGGTATTCGACTTCGGGCGCGTTCTCGCTGACCCAGGTGAGCGTCGCGCGCGCGGTGTCGATCTGACCTTTCTCGAACTGCGTGCGCGCCGCAAGCAACGCGCCCTGCTCGGTGAAGGCGGTGCGCGGGAAGCGATCCTTCATATCCGCGAATACGCGGCCGGCCTTGTCGGCGTCGCCGGCCTGGGCCGCGCGGTCGAGTTCGTCGTACATCGCGCCGGCCTTCACGGCCTGCTCGCGCTGCCACCAGTTCCAGCCGTTCCATGCGGCATACGCGGCCAGCACGACGATCAGCAGCCAGGTGATGAGGTTGCCGTACTGCTTCCAGAAGGATTTCAGCTGGTCGAGCTGTTCCTGTTCTTCGAGGTCGAGATGGGTGGCCATGAGGTCGTATTGGGGCTGCGTGTGAGGATCGGATTATGCGGTGCGCAGGCTCGCCGCCCACTCGGCGACGCCAGCCAGAGGCAGCGTGCGCTGCGGGGCCGCCGGGTCGCGCAGGGCCTTGAGCGCCACTTCGCCGCGCGCCACTTCGTCGGGCCCGAAGACGAGTGCGAAGCGGGCGCCGCTGGCGTCCGCGCGCTTGAACTGGGCCTTCATGCTGTGGCCCCCGGCGTGCATCAGTACGCTCACGCCCGCGCCGCGCAGGACTTCGCAGTAGGCCATCGCCACCGTCAGGCTGCCGGCGGCGGGAACGATGGCGTAGACATCTGGGGCCGTCACCGGGATCGCAACGCCGACGGCGTCGAGCAGCAACAGCATGCGCTCGACGCCCATGCCCCAGCCGACGGCCGGCGTCGGCTTGCCGCCCAACTGCTCGAACAGCCCGTCGTAGCGGCCGCCACCGCAGACCGTGCCCTGCGAGCCCAGGCGTTCGGTGATCCACTCGAACACGGTGAGGTTGTAATAGTCCAGGCCGCGCACGAGGCGCGGGTTGATGCGATAGACCACACCCGCGGCGTCGAGGATGTCGCGCACCGCCTGCAGATGGGCGAGCGACGCCGCGCCGAGAAAGTCGATCAACTTCGGCGCCGCCTCGACCAGCGTCTGCATGGACGGGTTCTTGGTGTCGAGGATGCGCAGCGGGTTGCTGTGCAGGCGCCGCCGCGCGTCTTCGTCCAGGCGGTCGGCATGGGCCTCGAAGTAGGCGATCAGCGCGGCGCGATGCGCCATGCGTTCAGCCGGCTGACCCAGGCTGTTCAGCTCGAGCCGCACGTCGCTGTCTGTCAGGCCCAGGTCGCGCAGCAGCGCGCGGCACATCAAGATCTGCTCGGCGTCGACATCCGGCCCGGCAAAGCCGAGCGCCTCGACGTCGATCTGGTGGAACTGGCGAGAGCGACCCTTCTGCGGCCGCTCATGGCGAAACACGGACACGTTGGACCACAGCCGCAACGGGCCGTTGTAGAGCGCGTTGTGCTCGATCATCGCGCGCACGATGCCGGCCGTTGCCTCCGGGCGCAAGGTCAAGCGGTCGCCGTTCATCGCATCCTCGAACGAGTACATCTCCTTCTCGACGATGTCGGTCACCTCGCCCAGCCCGCGCACGAACAGCGGCGTCGGCTCGACGATGGGCGTGCGCACGTTGGCGTAGCCGTAGCGCGCCATCAGTGCGCGCACCTTGGCCTCGAACCACTCCCAGCGCGCCGAATCCGGCGGCAGGATGTCGTTCATGCCCTTGACGGCGTGCAGCGGCTCGAGTTTTTTCGCGGGTTGTTCGGCCATGGCTCGAAGGGGAATCGTGCGGCGATTGCGGGGAAACTTAACGCTAGGGCGTCGGGGACGAAATGCTCTGCAGCTGCTTTGCAATCACGGCGCTTTCGGCAACTTTGCGGTGATGCGCGTCGGCGGCCCGCCTGCCTTTCGAATTCAATGCGCCCCCGCGCCGAAGCGCTTCTCGATGTAGGTCTCGACGAGCGCCTGGAACTCGCTGGCGATGCCGTCGCCGCGCAAGGTCAGCGCCTTCTCGCCATCGATGAAGACGGGCGCCGCCGGTGCTTCGCCGGAGCCGGGAAGGCTGATGCCGATGTCGGCGTGCTTGCTCTCGCCCGGGCCGTTGACGATGCAGCCCATGACCGCGACCTTGAGGGTCTCGACGCCGGGGTAGCGCTGCGTCCAGACGGGCATCTGCGCGCGCAGGAAGTCGTCGATCTGCTTGGCGAGTTCCTGGAAGGTCGTGCTCGTCGTGCGGCCGCAGCCGGGGCAGGCGGTGACGCTGGGGTTGAACGAGCGCAGGCCGAGCGATTGCAGGATCTCGCGCGCGATCACGACCTCCTGCGTGCGCGACTCTCCGGGCTGCGGCGTCAGCGAGACGCGAATCGTGTCGCCGATGCCTTCTTCGAGCAGCAATGCGAGCGCGGCGGTCGACGCCACCGTACCCTTGGTGCCCATGCCGGCCTCGGTCAGCCCGAGGTGCAGGGCGTAGTCGCAGCGGCTGCCTAACGCCCGGTACACGCTGACGAGGTCGTGCACGCCGGACATCTTGCACGACAGCACGATGCGGTCGGCGGGGAGCCCGATCTCCTCGGCAAAGCGCGCCGATTCGAGCGCCGAGACGACGATCGCGCGGTACATGATCTGCTGCGGCGGATGCGGCTCGGCGCGCTTGGCGTTGTCGTCCATCAACTGCGCGAGCAGTTCCTGGTCGAGGCTGCCCCAGTTGACGCCGATGCGCACGGCCTTGCCCAGCCGGGCGGCCGTCTCGACCATCTGCCCGAACTGGCGGTCGCGCTTGTCGCCCTTGCCGACATTGCCGGGGTTGATGCGGTACTTGGCGAGCGCCTCGGCGCAGGCTGGATAGTCCGCGAGCAGGCGATGGCCGTTGTAGTGGAAGTCGCCGATCAGCGGAACGTGGACGTCCATCCGCTCGAGCTGTTCGCGGATGTAGGGCACCGCCGCCGCTGCCTCGGGCGTGTTGACCGTGATGCGCACCAGCTCCGACCCGGCGAGTGCGAGTTCCTTGACCTGGATCGCCGTGCCCACGGCATCGACCGTATCGGTGTTGGTCATCGCCTGCACGCGCACCGGGGCTTCGCCGCCGATGGTCACCGCGTGCTCGCCAGTGCCGACCAGCACCTGGCGGCTGCGCCGCGCCGCGGGCGCTGCGGGCACGATGAAGTCGTCGAATCCGCTGTCCATCGCGCTACTTCAGTTCGAGTCGGGCCACGTTGTCGCGAGTCGCCGCCGCCAGTTCCACGGGCTGGCCACGAAAGCTGAGCTGCGTGGCCGCGGCGTTGCCGATCTTGACCTTGAACGGCGGCGTGCCGTCCAGGCCGACGGCCTCGCCGGGCTCGAGCTTGCGCTGCAGCACGACCGCGCCGCTGGCATCGACGATTTCGACCCATGACTCGCCTGACACGCGCAGCTGCAGCGTCCCGGTCAGGTCGGCCGCGGCCACCGCCGATGCCGGCGCGGCCTCGGGAGGAATCGCCGGAACGGGCTCGACGATCAGCGGTGCCGATGCCGGCGGCGCCACCGGCGCCGCACTGGCGGACGCTGGCGCCCCGCTCGCCGCGGAGGCGGCCTTGTCCGGCGCATGCAGATCGGGGAGCCAGTTCTGCGGCATGAAATAGACCCACACCGCGGCCAGCACGAGCAGCAAGGGCAGCCACACTGTGGGACGGGTCAACATGCTCAGGTCGGTCGGCTCCATGCGGCCTGGGCGCTCGCGGAATTTTGTGTTCAGGCCTTCGTTGACGCGATCGAGGCTGGGCTCGCCGATCCGCGGCAGCAGCGCCAGCACCGGCTCGGCGTCGATCTTCAGGCTGCGGCAGACCGTCTTCGCGAGCGCGCGCGTGAAGGTGATGTCCGGGAGCTCGTGATAACGATCCGATTCGAGCGACTCCAGCTTTCGCTGCGTGACCTTGATCGAAGCCGCCAGTGCCGCAATGTGCAGCCCACGGGCCTGGCGCGCTGCGCGCAGCAATCCACCGGCCGTCGCGGTGCCATGCGGCGGGCCGGCTTCGCTTGCTTCGGGCGGCAAGGCGTCACTCATTGAACCGGCCTTGTTGGTACGCCGTCGCCTCGGGCGACTTCGGATAGCGGCTCAGCAGTTGCTGGCCGATGTCGTTGGCGAGCTGGACGTTTCCGGAGCGGTATTCGATCCGCGCCGCGAGCCACAAAGACTGCGACGTCGACTGCTGCGGCGACGCATTGATGCGCCGGACGTAGAAGCGCGCGCGCTCGTATTCGCCGCGCCGGAGCAGCACTTCCGACAGGTTGATCGCGATCACCGGGCTCGCCGAGTCGAGCGCGAACGCGCGCTGCAAGGTCGCCTCGGCCTCGGCCAATTGACCGGCGCGAGCCTCGCATACGCCTTGCGCCAGCAGCGTGCGCGTCGCATCGCGGTACTGCGGCTGGGCCAGCGCCTGCTGGAACTGCGCGTTCGCCTCGGCATAGTGCTTCTGCATGCACAAGAACCAGCCGTAGTTGTGCATCACGTCCGCGTCGCGCGGATTGAGCTGCAAGGCATGCCTGAAGCTGTCGTCGGCCAGCGCGTCGTCGCCGAGCGCGGCGTAGATCAGCCCGCGCATGTTGAAGGCCTCGGTCATCTTCGGATCGGCAACGATCGCCTGCTTCACTTCGTCGAGCGCGGTCGTGAGCTGGCCGTCGGCGAAATAGGCGCTCGCCAGTTGCAGCCGCACATTCGCGCGCTTGCTGGCCTCGGTTTGGTCCGACGCCGTGACGCGGTCCTTGCCTTCGGAGGGTGAAGCGGCGCCGGGCGCCGTCTTGCAGGCCGTCAGTGCCTCCGCGCAGAGCAGCAGCGCACACGCTTGCGCCGCCAACGAAAGGTATCTCATGCGCGCTCCCTCTGTGCCGCCACCGGCGCCATCGGCGCGGCACCACCGCCAGCCGCGTGGATTGGGACGACTCGCCGCGCAATGCGTTCGCGCACGCGGGTTCGGTCCTGCACCTCGCCGGCCAGCTGACCGCAGGCGGCAGCGATGTCGACGCCGCGCGTCTTGCGCACGGTGGTCACGATGCCAGCGCTGCGCAGCACCTCGGCAAACGCCAGCACGTTCTCGCGCGGCGAGCAGCTGAGACCCGATTCCGGGAACGGGTTGAAGGGAATGAGGTTGAACTTGCACGCGATGCGCGTCGCCGGGTTGCCCTGCACCAGCGCGAGCAGCTCGCGCGCCTGGGCGGGGCTGTCGTTCACACCGTCCAGCATGCAGTACTCGAAGGTGATGAAGTCGCGCGGCGCGAACTCGAGGTAACGCCGGCAGGCTTGCAGCAGCGACTCGAGCCCGTCCTTGCGGTTGAGCGGGACGAGCTGGTCGCGCAGCGCGTCGTTCGGTGCGTGCAGCGACACCGCCAGCGCCACCGGGCAATCGTTCGCCAGGCGATCGATCATGCGCACCATGCCCGAAGTCGACACCGTGACCCGGCGCCGCGACAGGCCGTAGGCGTGATCGTCCAGCATCACGCGCAGCGCGGGTAGCAGCGCCGCATAGTTTTGCAGCGGCTCGCCCATGCCCATCATCACGACGTTCGAGATCACGCGCTCGCTGCCGTCCGCGCGTGCCATGCCGCGCGCGCGCAGCGTGTGCTCGGCGTACCAGAGCTGGCCGACGATCTCGCCCGTGCTCAGATTGCGGCTGAATCCCTGGTGCCCGGTGGAGCAGAAACGGCAGCCGACCGCGCACCCGGCCTGCGACGAAATACACAGCGTCGCGCGGTCGTCCTCGGGGATGAACACGGTCTCGATGGCATTGCCGGCGCCGACGTCGAACAGCCACTTGATGGTGCCGTCGGCCGACGCCTGCTCGCTGAGCACGGTGAGCGGTTGAACGGTCGCCGCGCCGGCCAGCTTGCCGCGCAGCGACTTCGCGAGGTCGCTCATGGCCGCGAAGTCGGCCACGCCGCGCTGATGGATCCACTGGAAAAGCTGGGTCGCGCGAAAACGCTTCTCGCCGAGCTGCTCGCAGAACGCGGCCAGCCCGTCGAGGTCGAAATCGAGCAGATTGGCCGTCGTCATCGGAGGTGAGCCTCCAGCGCTTTCAGCGGCTGTAGATGGCCATGCCGGGGAAGAAGAACGCGATCTCGACCGCGGCCGTCTCCGGCGCATCCGAGCCGTGCACGGCGTTGGCGTCGATGCTGTCGGCAAAGTCGGCGCGTATGGTGCCCTTGTCGGCCTTCTTGGGGTCGGTCGCGCCCATCAGCTCGCGGTTCTTCGCAATCGCGTTCGCGCCTTCGAGAACCTGGATCATCACCGGGCCCGAGATCATGAAGCTCACGAGATCGTTAAAGAACGGGCGCGCCTTGTGCACCGCGTAGAAGGCCTCGGCTTCAGAGCGCGAAAGGTGCGCCATGCGGGCAGCGGCGATCTTCAGGCCAGCGCCTTCGAAACGGGCGTAGATCTGCCCGATCACGTTCTTCGCCACGGCGTCGGGCTTGATGATCGAGAGGGTGCGTTCGAGCGACATGAATGAACTCCTGAAACGTGCGTGGGCAAAGCCTTGAATTGTAACGTGGGGGTCCGCCGCAAGACCCTGCCGAGACACGCTTGGATACCGATCCGGCGACACCTGCGCACCACAGGCGACAAGCGCTAGCGCCCGCGCTGCCCGCCGCGGCCCCCGCCGCCTCCACCACCGCCACCGCCGCCGCGGTTGCCACCGAAGCCGCCTCCGCCGCCGGATCCGCCGCGCGGCCCGCCGCGACCGCCCTTGCGGTGGAACGCGTCGGCGCCGATGTAGCCGACCGAGGTCTGCAGCGGGTCGGGTTCACGCGGCCCACTGCCGCGCTTCGGGGCCGGAAGCGGCGCGCTGCCGCCCGGACCGAATCCGCCCCCGCCGCTGCGGCCGAACGGCGAGCGCGTGCTCTGCGCGAAGCGGCGGTCGAAGGTCTGCTCGAGCGGGTTGGGAATGCGGCTCGGATCGAAATCGAGTTCCTCGTCGCCGTGTGTCTCGCGCGGCCCCTGAGCGACCGCTTCGGCGCCCTGTGCGCGAGGCGGCTGGTCGCGGCGCGGGCCGCGGTCGTTGCGCTCGCTCCGCCCGCCGCGGTCGTTCGGCCTCGGGCCGCGCTCGACGTGCTCGCCCTGCGGCCCGCGCGCGCCGGCGGCGCGCGGGTCGGGCCCGCGCGCACCGCCCGCCAATTGGCGGATCAGGCGAACGTCGCCCTCTTCGAGGTCGACCCACACGCCGCGCTTGAGGCCGCGCGGCAGCACGACGGTGCCGTAGCGAATGCGGATCAGACGGCTCACCGTCAGGCCGACGGTGTCGAAAAGCTTGCGCACCTCGCGGTTGCGGCCTTCGGTGATGACGACGCGGTACCAATGGTTGGCACCCTCGCCGCCGCCGTCCTCGATCGACTTGAAACTCGCCGTCTGGCCTTCGACCATCACGCCTTGCAATAGGCGCTCGCGGGCCTCGGTGCCCAACGTTCCGAGTACGCGCACCGCGTACTCGCGCTCGACGCCGAAGCGCGGGTGCATCAGCTGGTTGGCGAGCTCGCCCGAGTTCGTGAACAGCAGCAGGCCCTCGGTGTTGATGTCCAGCCGGCCCACCGATTGCCACTTTCCGTTCTGCAGCGGCGGCAGGCGGCGAAACACCGTCGGCCGCTGCTGCGGATCGTCTCGCGTCACGACTTCACCGACCGGCTTGTGATACGCGATCACGCGCGCCCGCGGCGGCGCGATGCGGTACTTGATCGCGCGCCCGTTGACTTCGATCCGATCGCCGAACGAGATGCGCTGCCCGATGTGCGCCGGCTCGCCGTTGACGGTGATGCGTCCGTCGACGATGAGTTCCTCGATGTCGCGTCGCGAGCCGACGCCGGCTTGGCCGAGCACCTTCTGCAGCTTGGGTGCGTCAGGGTCGGGGGCGAGTACGCGCTTGGTGGGCGTGGCGTCGATGGCCTCGGTTTCTTCGGCGACAGCTTCGCGAGGCTCGTCGGGCTGCACCGCACTGTCTGCAACGGGCCGCTCGGCGTCGAAATCGCCCGACATGACCTGTGCAAAGAGCTCGACCACCTGCTCCGGCGAACGAACCTGCGCCGCAGCGAATTCATTGCGCTGCGCTGCCGGCACGTTGCCTGCAGCCTCGTTCAGTGCCCGGTTCGCACGCTGGCGCTCACGCCGGTTGCGGCGCCGGCTGCGGTCATTGGGGCGGTCGGCGGCGTCGGATGTTTCGGCACCCGGCTCGGCCTGTTCGTCGCCGCTTGCGTCGGCACTGTCGGCACGCTCAGGCGCCGGCTCGACGTCGCGGGGCGCGGCATCGGCGACGACGCTCGCCGGCACCGGCTCGGCCGATGCAAGCGCCGGCGCGGCGGCAACCGGCGCAGCTGCCGATGTTTCCTCCGCGGCGGCACTCGCCGCCGCACGGCGACGGCGCACCGGCTTCACCGGCTCCTCCGCAGCCTGCTCGGGCTCCGCGACAGAAGGTTGCGCCGCGGCCTCCGCGGACTGCGCCGTCGCGCGCCTGCGCCGCACCGGCTTGGCCTCGACGGTCTCGGTGACGGGGCTCTGCACGTCGTCGGGCAGCGGGGTATCGGAAGTCGAGGTCATGCTTGCGGTTCCATGGAGGCGGCCTGCGCGGTCACCGGGGAATCCTGCCCTTCGGCAGTGGGTGGGGCTTCGGGCTCAGGCTCGGACAGCAGGTCAGCGAATGCCGCCGGCGCCGCCCCCTGGTCGTCGAGCAAGGGCAGTTGATCGAGATGCGACAAGCCGAGGTCGTCGAGGAACTGCGCCGTCGTCGCATACAGCGCCGGGCGGCCCGGGGCCTCGCGATAGCCGATGGCGTCGATCCAACCGCGCTCTTCGAGCTGCTTGACGATCTGGCTGCTGACGGTGACGCCGCGGATGTCTTCAATGTCGCCCCGCGTCACCGGCTGGCGGTAGGCGATGATGGCCAGCGTCTCCATCGCCGC
>CAIKUF010000116.1 GCA_903830565.1 uncultured bacterium
CGGCGGCTTCGTGCAGACCTGGGGCCGCGACTACACGCCCACGCTCAAGCACTTCAAGACCGCGTTCGACCTGCAGTGGGGCGAGTTCGGCCTCGTCTGGGCCGGCACGGCGTGGAACTCGTTCTTCACGACGGTCAAGCTCTCGGGCCTCTCGGCGCCGATCTGCGCCGGCCTCGGGCTCCTGATTGCGTGGCTGCTCGCGCGAACGAGCTTTCGCGGCCAGAGCCTGTTCGAGTTCGGCGCCTTGCTCGCCTTCGCGATCCCCGGCACGGTGCTCGGCGTGAGCTACATCCTCGCCTTCAACGTGCCGCCGTTCGAGATCACCGGCACCGGCCTCATCATCGTGCTGTGCTTCGTGTTCCGCAACCTGCCGGTGGGCGTGCGTGCCGGCAGCGCGGCCTTCCAGCAGATCGACAAGTCGCTCGACGAAGCGTCGACGCTGCTGCACGCAAGCACCGCGACGACGCTGCGCCGCGTCGTCCTGCCGCTCTTGAAGCCGGCGCTGGTGGCGGCGCTGGTCTACAGCTTCGTGCGCGCGATGACGACGGTCTCGGCGGTGATCTTCCTCGTCACCGCCGAGAACGAACTTGCGACGACCTACATCATCGGCCGCGTCGGCAACGGCGACTACGGCGTCGCGCTCGCCTATTGCACGGTGCTGATGGTGCTGATGTCGCTGGCCATCGCGCTCATCCAGTGGCTGGTCGGCGATCGCAAGATCGGCCGCCGCGCAGCGGTGACAGGACATTGACATGACCGAACCGGGAATCGAATTTCGCAGCATCAGCAAGCGCTATGGCGACGCTTCGGCGCCGCTGGTCGTGAAGGACCTGAGCTTCACGGTCGCGCACGGCACGCTGACGACGCTGCTCGGCCCGTCGGGCTGCGGCAAGACGACCGTGCTGCGCATGATCGCCGGGCTCGAAGCGCCGACCTCGGGGCGGATCCTCATCGGCGGCAAAGACGTGACGGCGCTCGGCCCCGCCGAGCGCAACGTGAGCATGGTGTTCCAGAGCTACGCGCTGTTCCCGCACATGAACGTGATCGCCAACGTCGCATACGGCCTCGACGTCTCGGGCGTGAGCCGGGACGAAGCCCGCCGGCGCGCCCGCGCGACGCTGGCCAGCGTCGGCCTGACGGGCTTCGACGAGCGGCTGACGAGCGAACTCTCGGGTGGCCAGCAGCAGCGCGTCGCTGTCGCACGCGCGCTGGTGCTCGAACCCAAGGTGCTGCTCTTCGACGAGCCGCTCTCCAACCTCGACGCGCGGCTTCGCCGTTCGATGCGCGAGGAGATCCGCAGCTTGCAGCGGCGCCATTCGCTGACCGTCGCCTATGTCACGCACGACCAGGCCGAGGCGCTCGCGGTGAGCGACCAGATCATCGTCATGGACCAGGGCCGCATCGCCCAGGCCGGAACGCCGCACGAGCTCTACGAGCGCCCGACCAGCGCCTTCGTCGCCGGCTTCATGGGCGAGGCGTTGCTGTTCGACGGCCAGGCGCTCGAGGGCGGCAACGTGCGCCTGGGGCCGCTCACGATCCGGCCCGCCAAGGCGCTGCCGCCCGGCCCGGCCAAGGTGGCGGTGCGCCCAGAGGCGTGGGAGGTGCGCGCCGAAGGCGCCGGGCCGCTGGCCGCCACGGTGCAGAAGAGCGCATACCTCGGCAGCACGCACGAATACACCTTCGAGACTGAGCTCGGGCCGGTGTTCGTCGTTTCACCCGACGTGAGCCGCATGCTCGCGCCCGGCGAACGCGTGAGCCTAACGCTCGCCGGACACGGCGTCTCAGTGGTTGCCGCGTGAAGCTGCGCCGATGAACATCGTGTTCGACTTCGCTGGCGTCGTCTTCGAGTGGCAGCCGCCGCAGTTGCTGCGCCAGACCCTGCCGCGGCATGCGGTCGACGATGCCTCCGCGCAGGCGCTTGTGACCGCACTGTTCCAGGGCTTCAGGCAAGGCAGCGACTGGGCTGCATTCGACCTCGGCCAGATCGACGCCGATACGCTCGCGGCGCGCATCGCACTGCGCACCGGTCTTGCCGAGGCCGAGGTACTTGCGGTGGTCGATGCCATTCCACTGCACTTGGCACCCGTAGCCGGCACGGTGGCCTTGATTCGCCGCTTGAAGCGGGCCGGGCATCGCCTGTTCTACCTGTCGAACATGCCGGCGCCGTATGCCGACCATCTCGACCGCAGCCACGATTTCATCGCCTTGTTCGAGACCGGGGTCTATTCCGCGCGTGTGAACCTGATGAAGCCGCAGCCGGAGATCTTCGAGCTCGCGGCACAGCGCTTCGGCATCGCGCCCGCCGAGTTGCTGCTCATCGACGACGTGGAGCGCAACGTCGCCGCCGCGCGATCACTGGGCTGGCAGGGCATGCATTTCCAGGGTGCAACGGCCTGCGAAGCGGCGCTGCCGCGAGGGACGCTTGCCTGATTCGGATTCGAATTCAAGACCGCAGAATTGCCGTGTCATCCCCGCGCAGGCGGAGATCCACGTGACCAACGAACCGCTGCTGGATCCCCGCCTGCGCGGGGATGACGACGTTGCTGTATTGATCCGAAATCGGAATGACTCGACACCCTCGGGTCAAAGGCGCGCCAATCCGTGCAGGGCCTGCAATGCCGCGTCCTTGGCTTGCGCGAGCACTTGCTCCTTCCAGACGTCGGTGTCGGTGTAGAAGGCGTCGCGTGTCTGGCGCTTGATCTGCGCGCGCTGCTCGTCTGGGGCTTCGGGGTGGTTCTCCAGCCACTGGTCGGCGCGAAGCGCGTCGGTCACTTCGTTGAACGGCAGGGTGCCGTATTCGAGCGCGATGCCGGTGTACTCGGTCTGCGGGCACTCTTCGTACACGGCGAGCCACATCAGGCCCGTCAGCGGCGCGGAGGTCGAACTGCCGTCGTAGATCGACGTGATCGCGTCGCCCCACCAGGCGCGCGCTCGGGCCAGCGCCTGTGCGTCGTCGCGGCAGGCGAAGATGCGC
>CAIKUF010000117.1 GCA_903830565.1 uncultured bacterium
CACCACGCGCGACTGGACACCCATCGGCGCAGTCACGCTCAACCCCGAACGCGACTCGGTCGTCGCCGCCCACACGAAGGCAGACCTTAAACAGACATTGGCTGCATGAACGAGGCGACAACTACCTTGACGCGCGCCGCCATCCAGAAAACAGCCGAGGATGGCGTAGAACACGGTCAGCATCAGGATCAACTGAAACTGCGTCAGACCGAGCGTCGCAATCCATTCGGCCAGGTGGCGCGGCAGGCCGATGTAGCCCATCGAGAGGGTCAGGAACGAGGCCCCGGCGAGGATCAGCGCGATCATGCAATACAGGCGCGTGCCGCCGAGCAGCGAGTCGCGAAACGTGGCCCAGTTGAGCGAGCCTTGCACGCCGGAGAGCAGCAGCGAGCCGACGACGCCAACGGCTGCGGCTTCGGTGGCGGTGGCGATGCCGACGTAGATCGAGCCGAGCACGGCAAGGATCAGCAGCACGACCGGGATCAGGCTTCTCGATTCATTGAGTTTCTGCGCGAAGCTCATCGGCGCGTCGGGCGGCGGAACGAGGCCGGGGTGGCGCAGGGCCCAGAGCACGATATAGCCCGAGAACAGCAGCGCCAGCATGATGCCCGGCAGCACGCCGGCGATGAAGAGTTCCGAGATCGACACGTCGGCGATCACGCCGTAGACGATCATGATGATGGACGGCGGAATCAAGAGCCCCAGCGTTCCGGCGCCGGCCAGAGAGCCGATCGCCATCTCGTCCGGATAGCCGCGCTTGGCGAGCTCGGGCAGACTCATCTTGCCGATCGTCGCGCAGGTCGCCGCGCTCGAGCCCGACACCGCGGCGAAGATTGCGCAGCCGATCACGTTGGTGTGCAGCAGCCGCCCCGGCAGGCGCTGCATCCAGGGCGCGAGGCCGCGGAACATGTCCTGCGAGAGCTTGGTGCGAAACAGGATCTCGCCCATCCAGATGAAGAGCGGCAGCGCGGTGAGCGTCCAGCTCGAGGCCGAGCCCCAGGTGGTGACGGCCATCGCGTCGCCGGCCGGACGCGACGAGAAGAGCTGCATGCCTATCCAGGCCACGCCCGAGAGCGTGAGGCCAATCCAGACGCCGCTGGCAAGGATCAGAAACAGCGCTGCGATCAGCAGGCCGGTGATGGCAATGTCATTCATCGTCGGTTCATTCGTTGTGCAGCATTTCTTCGCTCTGCACGATGCGGCGCTGGCCGCGCATCTCGAGAACGAATTCGTCGATGAAGGCGATGGCCAGGATCAGCGTGCCGACGGCCATCGCGATCTGCGGAATCCACAGCGGCGTGGCGTCGTTGCTCGTCGAGACGTCGTTGAAGGTGTACGACTGCCACGACAGCCGGCAGGCATAGAAGGCCGTCAGCAGCGCGAGCAGCGAGGCCGCGAACAGCGCCCACAACTCCATCGCATGGCGCGCGCCGCCCTTGAGCGCCGAGAGCAGCAGCGTGACGCGGATGTGCTCGCCGCGCTTGAGCGTGTGCGCCAGTGCCAGAAAGCCCGCGCCGGCCATCATGTAGCCGGCGTAGGCGTCGGTGCCGGGCAGGTTGAAGTTGAGCTGGCGCCCGACCACCGACGCCAAGACCATCACCAGCAGCCCGACCATGAACAGCGCGGCCAGCGCGGCGGCACCGTCGTAGAGACGGTCAAGTGCCTTGCGCATCGCGCTCAAGGCTTGCGATAGGCGGCGAGCAGCGCGGCGCCGTCAGGGCCGGCCTTCTTCTCCCAGTCGGCGAGCATGATGGAGCCGACCTGCTTCAGGTCGTCCGTCAGCTTGGGCGAGGGCGCGACGATCTTCATGCCCTTCTCGGCCAGCGCCTTCTTGTACCAGTCGTTCTTCTCCTGGCTCATCTTCCAGCCGCGCACTTCGGCGTCGGCGGCGGCCTTGAGCACGGCCTGCTGCGTCGCCGCGTCGAGCGCGTTGAACGCCGCCTGGTTGACGATGACCGCGTTCTTGGGCAGCCAGGCCTGGTTGTCGTACCGTAAGCGGCTAGCCATCCCACCTTGAACGGCCGATGGATAGCGGCCAGCATGGTGTCCACCTATGTCTGAGGTGGACACCATGCAAAACAAGAGCGCGCCGCGGCGGCGCCACGCTGCTGAACTCAAGTCCCAGGTGC
>CAIKUF010000118.1 GCA_903830565.1 uncultured bacterium
ATACATTGCAACCTCCATGGCTCGATAGGTGCGAAAGCCATAGGAGCGTCTGGTTACGACGCGGATTTTGTTGTTCAGTCCCTCGACTGCGCCGCTCGACAACTCGCCCTTCGCTCTAAACCAATTCAAAATCAGCGCTTCATGGCGCCGGAGAATCCGGGCCGCCTTTTGCATCGGCGCGAGTCGACTCCGCAGCGCCCGGGTGGTCCAACTCTGCAAGAAAGCGGCCGCGTGGCGGGTCGAACGATAAGTCCAAAAATGTTGAAACGCTTCTTTGAGGATCCAGGCCCGACCGGTCGCCAGCTTGCTGCGGACGATTTGGTGCAGCTTGGTTCTGGCCTGGCCACGCACCCGGCTGCCCCGCCGCAAGAGCTGCCAGCGCATTTTCTTGAGTCGCTGCGCCCGGGGTTGGCCCTGCAACCGGCCCGTTTCCGTCCGGCGCACGTGATCCACTGCTTGGTTCAGGTGCCCGGCGATATGAAAGCGATCCAGAACATGCAGCGCGTGCCCGACGTGCCGGGCGATCACGTTGAGGTAGGGTTTCCACATGTCGCTGCAAACAAACCGCAGGCCCTTGATTACGTCCGGACCGAGGGCGTGCAGGCCGCTGCGCAGACTGGCCTGCGTGCGGCGGGGGCCGATCCACAGCAGACGCCGACAATGCCGGTCGATCTGATAAATCACGGTGAGAAAGTCGGCGCCCTGCTTGCCGCTGCCCCAATGGATCTCGTCCACGCCGATCGCTTCGATCCCGTCGAGCTTGCGGTGCGCCAGCCCCCATTCCACGAACCACTCCACCGACCGATAAACCGTTTCCCAACTGGTGCCGAAGACGCGCGCGGTTTCGCGCCACGACAAGCGGCGGGCCCAGCGGGCCAGGAAGCCCATCGCGGCGGTCGTGATCCGCTGCTTGCCCGCATTCCACGGCAGATGTTCGACCACGACGCCATGCCCGCGGCACGTCACCCGCCGCGGCGTGTACCGGCGCAGACCTCACGTGCGCGGGCATTGTCGTTGTCGCGGGCGGTGTCGACGAGGGCGAAGCGCGGCAACAGGCTTTGCAGATCAAGCCGCAAGTGACACTTGGCGGCGGCCTTCCGCCTGCGGTGCTTGGCCCAGCTCATGCACGAGGCGATCAGCTGGATGGTGGTGGAATCGACGACATGAATGACACGCTTGAATCGGTGGGCCAATCCTTTCCGCCCGCGACCGGTGCCGAAGCGCGGTTGCACGGTTCGCAGGTGCTGGAGCACGCCCCAGAAGAGCTTCTCGGCCATCCCTGCATCGCGGATGTTGTTGGCGTGGGAGAAGCCATTGCGGCTCGGTGGACTTGCACCCCGGATCCGCGCCAGCCAACCGACGTGGTGGCGCAGTCCGTCGCAGACGTCGTTGAGTCCGATGGCATGGGTCAGTTGCGCGTACAGCATGGCCACCACGTGACTCCAAGCGCTGAACGTGCGGGCCTGCGCATCGACGCCATGTTCGCGCGCCAATTTTCTGACGAGATGGCCCGGGATGAAGTTGCAACGCGGGCCAAAACACTGAGTTTGCCCTTGGTTGGGGTTGTCCGTCTCCGGTTTTTTTTTCACACTCGCCCGCTACCGCGGGCGGCGAACTTGGGCAACTCCAGCCGCCCTTTTTCCCCGCTTGGGCGAGCAACAAATCAGTCTCGCACTCGATGCCGGTTACACCACGGCACCCCCGGTCGTCCTCGAACTGCGCGACGAGATCGCAACGGCTTGGAGCCTGCCGCTGGGCCAACGCGTCGAAGTCTGTTTCCGCGGTGACGGG
>CAIKUF010000119.1 GCA_903830565.1 uncultured bacterium
AGGCGCTGCAGTACCTCGAGGAAGGCAAGGTTGTCGTCTTCGCCGACGGCACCGGCAACCCGTTCTTCACCACCGACACCGCGGACGCGCTGCGCGGAGCCGAAATCGGCGCCGAGATCGTGCTCAAGGAGACAAAGCTCGACGGCGTCTACACCGCCGACCCGAAGAAGGACCCGCAGGCGACGCGCTACTCGAACATCACCTTCGACGAGGTGATCGTCAAGCGCCTGCAGGTGATGGACGCCACCGCGTTCGCGCTGTGCCGCGACCAGAAGCTGCCGATCAAGGTGTTCAGCATCTTCAAGGCCGGCGCGCTCAAGCGCGTGGTGATGGGAGAGGACGAGGGAACGCTCGTCCATGTTTGAGAGAGATACGACATGATCACAGTGTCAACTCATACTTCGCGGGCCGCTGCGCCGGGCCGCCCCAAGCAAGGCCCGACCCTCTGGGAGGGTCGATCGCCGTACTCGGCGAGCGGGGTGTCGTCATGAGCATCGCTGAGATACGGACGACCGCCGAAGCGAAGATGCACCGCTCGGTGGAGACGTTCAAGTCCGAGTTGACCAAAATCCGCACCGGGCGTGCCCACCCGGGCATCCTCGACCAGGTGCATGTCGAGTACTACGGCTCCATGTTGCCGATCAGCCAGGTCGCCAACGTCACGCTGCTCGATGCGCGCACGATCAGCGTGCAGCCGTGGGAAAAGGGCATGGGCGCGAAGATCGAGAAGGCCATTCGCGAGTCCGACCTCGGGCTCAACCCGGCCGCGCAGGGCGACCTGCTGCGGGTGCCGATGCCGGCCCTCACCGAAGAGCGGCGGCGCGACCTGACCAAGGTCGTGCGCCACGCGGGCGAGGAAGCGCGGATCGCCGTGCGCAACGTGCGCCGCGACGCCAACGAACACGCCAAGCGCCTGATGAAGGACAAGGAGATCGGCGAAGACGAAGAACGCCGCTCGTTCGACGACATGCAGCGCCTGACCGATCGCACGATCGCCGAAATCGACCACCTTGTCGCCGCCAAGGAAGCCGACATCATGGCCGTCTAGTCCGGCGATCATTGCTCACCGCACAGCCCTCGCCGCCATGAACCACCGAGACCACGCGACCGCGCATGACAACGGGGCCATACCTCGCCACGTCGCGATCGTCATGGACGGCAACGGCCGCTGGGCGCGCAAGCGCTTCATGCCGCGCGTCTACGGCCACAAGGTGGGCGTCGATGCGCTGGTGCGTACGATCAATTCCTGCGCCGATCGCGGCATCAAGTACCTGAGCGTGTTCGCCTTCTCGTCCGAGAACTGGAAGCGCCCGACCGACGAAGTCTCGGGCCTGATGAACCTGGTGCTGGTGGCGGTCTCGAAGTACCTGGCCAAGCTCGCCGGCGATGGCGTTCGCATCCGCATCGTCGGTGACCGAAGCGCGGTCTCCGACAAATTGCGCAGCGCCTGGGACGAGGCCGAGCGGCTGACCGCGCATAACTCGCGAATCACGCTGTCGGTGGCTTTCAACTACGGCGGACGCTGGGACGTGGTGCAGGCCTGCCGCCGCATCGTCGAGGAAGGGATTCCGGCCGAGCACATCGACGAGGCCACGCTCAGCCGCCACATGGCGATGAGTTACGCGCCCGACCCGGATCTGTTCATCCGCACCGGCGGCGAGATCCGGATCAGCAACTTCATGCTCTGGCAGACGGCGTACTCCGAGCTCTACTTCACCCACTGCCTGTGGCCTGACTTTGGCAACGCCGAACTTGACGCCGCGCTGGCCGCGTATGCGCAGCGCGAGCGCCGCTTCGGCGAGGTGGTCGACACCCTGCCTGTGCTTGCCGTCGGGGCCCGGGTGGGCACCTAAGTACCCCATTCCGCACGCACGCACACATGAAATCGCGCCTTTCGGGCCATGGCGGCGTTGCAAGTCTTGCAGGCCGCGCCGGGCCGAAGGCCCGGCCCCTCGCCAGGCGCCCGCAGTCCGCAGGGACTGCAAGCGTCCGGGCTCGGCCTCGCGATACCGCTTGGTATCGCTGCGGCTTGCGCCTTGCCCTGTCCCGAAACGCATCGATTTCATTGCATGCGCGTACGTGCGAAATGGGGTACTGACCATGCTCAAGCAGCGGGTCATCACCGCGCTCGTCCTGCTCGCACTGCTTCTGCTCGCGCTGTTCAATCCGGCGCCTTGGCCGTTCTCGCTGTTGACGCTGGTGATGATCGGCGCGGCAGGCTGGGAGTGGGGGCGTCTGAACGGCCTGGCCGACGGCGCTGCGCTCGCGATCGGCGCCGCGGTGGTCGTGCTCTGCCTTTGCGCGACGGCTGCCGGCTGGCTCGCCGCGCCGCCGAACTGGCTTTGGTGGCTGGCAGCGCTGGTCTGGGTGCTCGGCGGTGCGCGGGCGATCCGCCTCGGCCCGCCGGCATGGTCGCGCCACGCTGCGGCCTGGCGGCAGACGGTCGGCGTGCTCGCGCTGGCGCTGGCCTGGCTCGCGCTCGGCCATGCGCGCGCGCGCGGCATCAACTTCCTGCTCTCGGTGTGCGGCCTGGTCTGGATCGCCGACATCGCGGCCTACTTCGGCGGCCGCACCTTCGGGCGGCGAAAGCTCGCGCTGGCTATCAGCCCGGGCAAGAGCTGGGAAGGCGTGTGGAGCGGCATGGCGGGCGTGCTGGTGCTTGCGTTCGCATGGTCGGCCTGGGTCGATGGACGGCCGTGGGTCGATTCGGCAAGCCTCTTCGGGTTGCTGTTCGCCGAGATGGGCACGCTGCTCGGCGTGCTGGCACTGTTTTTCCTGTGCGCGATGAGCGTCGTCGGCGACCTCGTCGAGTCGCTCGTCAAGCGCGCCGCTGGCGCGAAGGACAGTAGCCGTCTGTTGCCCGGTCACGGCGGTGTGCTCGATCGGGTCGATGCGTTGCTGCCGGTGTTCCCGATCGCGCTTGCCCTGGTCGGCCTGCATGGGCGCGCCTGACATGACGAAGCAAGTCTGCATCCTCGGCTCGACCGGATCGATAGGCACCAGCACGCTGGACGTGCTGGCGCGCCATCAGGATCGTTTCTCGGTGTTCGCGCTGACCGCGCACAGCCGCGTCGATGAACTGCGCGCGCAATGCCTGCAATGGAAACCGCGCTTCGCCGTCCTGCCCGATGCCGCACAGGCGCGCGCGCTGGCCGACACGCTGCGCGCGGACGGCTCGCGCACCGAGGTACTCGCCGGAGCGCAGGCGCTGTGCGACGTGGCCGCGCACCCCGAGGCGGACGTCGTGATGGCGGCCATCGTCGGCGCCGCCGGTCTGCCGTCATGCCTGGCCGCGGCGCGCGCCGGCAAGCGGCTGCTGCTTGCCAACAAGGAGGCCCTGGTCGTCGGCGGCGCGCTGTTCATGCAAGCCGTGCGCGAGGGCGGCGCGACGCTGCTGCCGGTCGACAGCGAACATTCGGCGATCTTCCAGTGCCTGCCCGTGGACAGGTCGCGCTGGCGCGCACACATCGATCACATCGTGCTCACCGCCTCGGGCGGACCGTTCCGCGATCGAGACCCGGCGACGCTGCGCAACGTGACCCCGGGCGAAGCCTGCGCGCACCCGAACTGGGTCATGGGGCGCAAGATCTCGGTCGATTCGGCGACGATGATGAACAAGGCGCTCGAGGTGATCGAGGCGCGCTGGCTGTTCGACCTCGCGCCCGAGCAGATCGAGGTCGCGATTCATCCGCAGAGCATCGTGCATTCGATGGTCGTGTGCCGCGACAACTCCGTGCTCGCGCAACTCGGCACGCCCGACATGCGCGTGCCCATCGCCTATGGCTTGTCCTTCCCCGAGCGCATCGAGTCGGGCGCGGGCCGGCTCGAGATCGGCGCGATGACGCAACTGAATTTCGCAGCCCCCGACCTGCGGCGTTTCCCGGGCCTGCAACTGGCATGGGAGACGCTTCGCGCCGCGGCCGGCAGCACGACCGTGCTCAATGCGGCCAACGAGATCGCGGTCGAGGCCTTCCTGGCCGGCGCGATTCGCTTCGACCAGATTCACGCGATCAATCTGCAGACGCTGGCCAGCGTGCCGCCGGACGCGGGCAGCGCCGCGACCATCGACGCGCTGCTTGCGCTGGATGCGCGGGCACGTCGCCAGGCGGCCGCCCACGCCAAGGAGCTTGCGGCGTGATCACGACCGTGCTCGCCTTCATCGCCACGCTCGCGCTGCTGATCGTCGTCCACGAGTATGGGCACTACCGCGTGGCGGTGGCCTGTGGCGTCAAGGTGCTGCGCTTCTCGGTCGGCTTCGGGCGCGTCGTCTGGCGCCGCCAGAGCACGCCCGAGAGCACCGAATTCGTGCTCTCGGCGCTGCCCTTCGGCGGCTACGTGCGCATGCTCGACGAGCGCGAGGGCGAGGTGCCCGCAGCCGAACTTGCTCGCGCGTTCAATCGCCAGAGCCTGTGCAAGCGCACCGCCATCGTCAGCGCCGGCCCGATCGCGAACCTTCTGCTGGCGGTGCTGCTGTATGCGGCCTCGTTCTGGATCGGCGTCGAGGAGCCGAAGGCCTTGCTCGGCACGCCGATCCCGGCCAGCCTCGCCGAGCGCGCCGGCTTGCGCGCTGGCGACTGGGTGCGCGCGCAATCGTCGGACGGCGAGGAGTGGAGCGACGTGCGCTCGATGACCGACCTGCGCTGGGCGCTGACGCAGGGCGTTCTGCACAGCGAGCCGCGCCGTCTGCGCGTGACCGACGCGTCCGGGCGCGCGCCGCGGGAAGTCGTGCTCGACCTTGACCGCCTCGAAGCGGGCGAGATCGACGGCAAGCTGATGCAGCGCATCGGCATCGGCCCGCCGCTGAGCGAACCGGTGCTGGGCAGCGTCACGCCGGGCGGCCCTGCGGCCGTGGCCGGCCTGCGCGCCGGCGACCGCGTGCTCAGTGTCGACGGCGTCGCCGTCGTCGATGGCGCGCGGCTGCGGGAGACGATTCGCGCCAGCGCCCACGGCGAGTCGGTCTCGAAGATGCAATGGGTCGTCGAGCGCGGCGGCGAGCGGCTGCAGGTCGCCGTGCAACCGGTGCTCGTGGTCGATGGCGAGCGGCGCATCGGGCGCATCGAGTCCACGATCGGCGGCCCGCCGGCGATGGTGACGGTGAGCTACGGGCCGGTCGAAGGCTTCGTCGAAGCGCTCTCGCGTACCTGGGAGATGTCGGCGCTGACGGTCAGGATGATCGGGCGCATGATTGTCGGCCAGGCCTCGCTGAA
>CAIKUF010000120.1 GCA_903830565.1 uncultured bacterium
ACCTCGAGCAGCACATCGCCTAATTCGCGCGTCATGCCGCACTCCTCAGCGCCGGCAGCACCTTGGCATCGACGATCTTCAGGTCGGCCGCGACCATGCCGGTGCGGCCGTCCTCGAACTTCACCTGCGTCTGGATGTACTGGTTGGCCAAGCCGGCGTACAGCGCGTCGACGAGCACCTGGTAGCGATCGGCGATGAAGCCGCGGCGCACCTTGCGCGTTCGCGTCAGTTCGCCGTCGTCGGCGTCGAGTTCCTTGTGCAGCACGAGGAAACGGCTGATCTGGCTGCCGGCAAGCATCTGGTCGATGGCGAGGTCGGCGTTGACCTTGTCGACGCAGTCGCGAATCAGCTCGTAGACCTCGGGCTTTTGCGCGAGGTCGGTGTAGCCGCCGTAGGGCAGGTTGCGCTTCTCGGCCCAGTTGCCGACGGCTTCGATGTCGATGTTGATGAACGCGCAGACCTTCTCGCGCTTGTCGCCGAAGGCCACCGCCTCCTTGATGAAGGGGAAGAACTTGAGCTTGTTCTCGACGTACTTGGGGGCGAACATCGCGCCGTCATGGGCGCCGCCGATGATGCGCCCGACGTCCTTGGCGCGGTCGATGATCTTCAGGTGCCCTCCGGCGTCGAGGAAGCCGGCGTCGCCGGTGTGGTACCAGCCTTCCGCGGTCAGTACCTCGGCTGTCGCGTCGGCGTTCTTGTAGTACTCCTTGAGCAGGCCGGGCGACTTGACGAGGATCTCGCCGTTCTCGGCGACCTTGATCTCGACGCCTTCGATGGGCACGCCGACGGTATCGGCCTTGGCCTCATTGTCGGGTTGCAGGCAGACGAAGACGGCCGTCTCGGTCGAGCCGTAGAGCTGCTTGAGGTTGATGCCTATCGAGCGATAGAAGGTGAACAGGTCGGGGCCGATCGCCTCGCCCGCCGTGTAGGCGACGCGAACGCGGCTGAAGCCCAGCGTGTTGCGCAGCGGCCCGTAGATGCACAGGTCGCCGAGCCGGTAGTTCATCTTGTCGACCGCCGAGACCTGCTTGCCGTCCATGATCGCCGGGCCGACTCTGCGTGCCAGCGTCATGAAGTGGTCGAACAGCCACTTCTTGAAGCGCCCGGCGTCTTCCATGCGGATCATCACCGAGGTCAGAAGCCCTTCAAAGATTCGCGGCGGCGCGAAGTAATAGGTCGGCCCGATCTCCTTCAGATCGATCGTCACCGTGGCCGCCGACTCGGGGCAGTTGACGACGTAGCCGCAGGCCAGCCACTGCGCGTAGCTGAAGATGTTCTGCCCGATCCAGGCCGGCGGCATGTAGGCCAGCACTTCATCGACGGCGGTGAGCTTGTCGAAGCGTGCGCCCGCGGCAGCGCGGTCGAGCAGCGAGAAGTGGGTGTGCACCACGCCCTTGGGGTTGCCGGTCGTGCCCGAGGTGAAGAACATCGCCGCCACGTCGTGCGGGCCGGCCAGCGCGACCTGGGCGTCGAAGAAGCCGGCGTGCTGCGCGGTGTAGGCGCGGCCGGATTCGGCCAATGCGTCGAGCGAGGCCAGGCCCGGCTCGCTGTACTTGCGCATGCCGCGCGGATCGTCGTACCAGACGTGGGCGAGCTGCGGGCACTGCTCGCGCAGTTCGAGCATCTTGTCGACCTGCTCCTGGTCCTCGACCAGGGCGAACGCAACATCGGCGTTGTTGATCGGGAACACGAACTCTGGGGCGACGGCGTCCTGGTACAGCGGGACCGGAATCGCGCCCAGCGCCTGCGCGGCCAGCATGCAGGCCGACAGCCGCGGCCTGTTCGAGCCGACCACGACGATGTGCTGCCCGCGCTGAAGCCCGGCCGCGGCCAGGCCGCCAGCGAGGTCTCGCACGAGCTGCGCCAGTTCGCCCCAGGTCGTCGTCTGCCAGATGCCGTATTCCTTCTCGCGCAGCGCCGCTGCCTGCGGGCGCTCGGCGGCGTGATTCAGCATCAGGCGAGGGAATGTCGTTTGCAACGCATGTCTCCGGAGTTCGGCGGGCGCGGCGCGCGGCCCGTGGACCTGGGTGATTCGCGAACGGCAGAGCCGGCACTTTCACCTTTGGCGCGATGCTAGGGCCTTGTTTGACGCCATGTTGTCGTTGTGCTGACAATTCAGGGGTCAGTCCCCCCGGTGTTTTCCCCTAGGAGCGCTCGATGACCTTCCCCGTCGCTTCGCCCGCATTGCCGCTGCTGAAGCGGGCGCGCGCGCCGACGCCGGACGAACTGCAAGGCATCCCGTGGCTCGCCGCGTTGCAGCCCGACGAACGAGAGCGCGTCGTGGACGATTTGCGCGTCGCGCAGGTTGGCGCAGGCGAGTTGCTGTGCCGCGTCGGCCGGCCGGCGACGTTCTGGTTCGGCGTCATCGACGGCCTGCTCAAGATGAGCAACGACACCGCGCTGGGCGTGCCCATCACCTTCACCGGCATGCCGCCGGGGGGATGGTTCGGTGAGGGGACCGTGCTCAAGCGGGAGGTCTATCGCTACAACATCCAGGCCCTGCGCAAGAGCCTGGTCGCAGGCCTCGGCGTCGAGACCTTTCACTGGTTGCTCGGGCACAGCATCCCATTCAACCGCTTCGTGATGCAGCAGCTCAACGAACGCCTGGGCCAGTTCATCGGCGCGCGCGAGATCGACCGCATGAGCGACCCCGATGTGCGCGTCGCGCGCAGCCTGGCTGCGCTGTTTCACCCCACGCTCTACCCAGGCGTCGGCAGCCTGCTTCGGATCACGCAGCAGGAGCTCGGTTACCTGGTCGGCCTGTCGCGCCAGCGCGTGAATCTGGCGTTGCGCAACCTGCAGGAGCGCGGCTGCATCCGCATCGAATACGGCGGCGTGCGCGTGCTTGATCTGCAGGCGCTGCGCGAGTACTTGCCACAATAGATCGCAGAGGCGGCACCCGTCTTCCGGTCAGGGCAGTAGGTGGCGGACGAAGAACGCAGTGATCTTGCGGTCGACCTCCGGCATCTGGCCACGGTCGAAGCCTGGCGGATCGTTCAGCATGTCGCCGAGCAGGCCGGTGAACCCCGTCGGCAGTGGCGAGAGCAGAGCCCCGTGACCGCCGGTAGGCAAGTCGGCGATGTGTTCGCAGGGCTTGCATGCCTGCAGCACCCGGTCGCTGTGAAATCGAGGGATCAGCCAGCGGTCTTGCTGCGCGGTCACCAGTCCCAGCGGCACCCGTGGCGCAACCAGCGAGGCCATATCGAAATCGGCCGATGCAGGCACGCCCGCCACCACTGCCGCCACGCGCGGGTCGGTATGGCTGCGCGGGTTCGGGTCGTCGAAGCGGTAGCGGATCACGGCAAGGGCCACCGATTTCTTCAGCCCGTCGAAGGGGCCACCCGTCAAGCGTGTGATCAGCCCGACGCAGGCCTGGAAATCCTCCATCAGGTCGGCTTCGCAATGCTGCTTGAAGCCGGCCGGCGACCAGCGCCCGCCGGCCATGCTCAGCGCCGTGTGGCCGCCCGCAGACATGCCGTAGACGCCGACCTTTTCCAGGTTCAATAGAGGTGCCAAGCGCGCATCGCGCCCGACCGCATCGATGGCCCGCGAGACCTCGGCTGGCCGCCGCGTCCAACTGTTCGGGCCGGGGTCGCTGTCGTCCTTGTAGTTGTCGGCCCGGTGCTCGGGTAGGGCGACCACGAACCCCGCTTCCACCAGGGTGCGCGCCAGGTCGGCGTGGACCCACGGCGAACCGCCCGAGCCATGGGAGATCACCACCAGACGGCCGTTGCCGCGCTTCGGTGTTCCCTGCACGGCCACGATCAAGGTCATGCCCATTCCGCGCGAGGTCGGCTGCGCCTCTGTGCTGCTCGGGTAGTACAGCGTCACCGGCCCGTCCTCCGCGGTGGCGGGGATCTCGCTCAAACCCACTGCGGCGCCGGCCCGTCCTGCGGTCAGGCCGAACAGCAGCGCCAGCGCCAGGCCCGGCAAGAAGCAAGCTCGGCTTGCCTGGAAACGAATGTTCAAAGAACCCATGAATCATCTCCTCGTCGAAAGCGACGGCCTTCGGTGAGGTGCACGATGCCTTGCCGCTCGGGCTGCGTCTCGCCGAAACCTGCCAGCTTCAATCTGCGGCTGGCCGATTTCAGGAATCGGCCAGCTCTTGTTGGCGGAACTCGCTGGGCGTGAGGCCGGTGGCCGCCTTGAACGCTCGATTGAACGGCCCGATGGATTGGAATCCCGCATCGAGGGCAATCGAAAGCACCGGCAACTCGCGCCGTGCCGGGTCGGCCAGTACGACCCGAGCTTCTTCGAGCCGCCAGCCGTTGACGTAGGCGTTGAAGTTGCGATGTCCCAGCCGCTGGTTGATCAAGCGCCGCAGCCGGTACTCGGGCACCGCCAGCCGCGCGGCCAGGCTGGTCACCGTGAGGTCTTCCGTACGGTAGGCGCGCTCCGTCGCCATCAAGCGTTGCAGTGTTTGGGCCAGACGCTCTTCGGCAGCGTCGGCCGACGGCAGGGGCAGGTTGATGACAGAAGACTTTGCCCGCTCCGGCGCGACCTCGACGGGGATCACGCTGCAGGCCGGCGGCATTGCGCTGCGCAGTGAAGGAAACAGATCGGAGGCACCCAGGTTGAGCATCCGGGCGGCGACCACCGACAGCATGACGAGCAGGATGCTCACGTCGGCAGTTGCCGTGATGCCAGACAGTCGCCCGTGCGGTGAGGCCAGGCGAGCCACCAGCATCGCTAGCGTGTAGGCGATTCCCGTGATAAGGATGAACCCCCGCAGGCGGCGCCGCGGCTCGACCAGATCGGCGCGCCAATGCGCCGCAGCGGCGACCGCGGCCAGCGCGGCACACGCCAGCGGCACGGCACGCTGCAGGCCCAGCGTGACTGCTGCCAGCACTGAAGCGCTGCCGGCCAGCACCGCACAATTCAGCCCGCTCAGCGCGGCCACGCCCAGCCACGTCGCGACATGCACCGGCCGGAGTGTGAATTCGTCATCGAACAGCGCCTGGACGAATATCCAAAACAGCACCGCGTTGCCCACCGACACCCCCACCCACGGTGCCTGCCACAGGAGCGGCACGAGCGCCTCGAACGTCGGCGTGGAACTGACCACCTGCACGCATAGACCCAAGGTCATCGCCACGCCCGCACGCGCGGCCGGTAAGCGCGGCCGGTCGCGCCAGAGCGTCGTCGCCAGCAGCATCGCCAACGCCAGGACCATGCCGCGCAACGCGGCATCAACGAGGGTCAGCAGAGATACGTCGTCGGGCATCCGTGTTTGCGGTGGTGCGTGCTGCCGCCCTCACGCGGACTGGCTCATGAATTTGACACCCCCGAAGCCACATGCCCCGAGGGCACGTGCGAGGCCGCGCCTTCGACGTGCCCGGTCTGGTCGTCGAAGAAGAAGTCAGGCTCGAACTCGCGCAGGAATTCGCCTTTGGGCAGGCCGCCGAGGAACATCGCTTGGTCGACCTCGATGTGCCACTCCATCAGCGTGCGTATCGCCCGCTCGTGCGCCGGCGCGCTGCGCGCGGTGACGAGTGCGGTGCGGATGCGCATGCCGCGAGCGGGCTCGCTTTGCAGGCGCTGCAGTGCTTCGAGCAACGGCTTGAACGGTCCGGCTGCCAGCGGTGTCGCGGCGCGGTCCACTTCATGGGCCTGGAACGCGGCCAGCCCCGCGCTCTGATAGACGCGCTCGGCTTCATCGCTGAACAGCACCGCATCGCCGTCGAAGGCGATCCGCACTTCGAACGGGTGCGCATCAGACGCCCGTGCAGAGTGCGGGTAGACGCGCGCCGCGGGCACGCCGGCACCGAGCGCCGAGCGCACGTCGGCCTCGTTGGTCGAGAGGAACAGGTTCGCGCTCAAGGGCCGCAGGTAGCGCCACGGCGACTCGCCGCGCGTGAATACGCCGCGCTCGATGGGAAGCCCATAGTGCTGCGCCGAACGGAACACCCGCATGCCCGAGACCGGGTCGTTGCGCGACAGGATCACGACCTCGACGCGCGCTGCGCCACCCGTGTTGAAGGCGAGCAGCTTGTTGACGAGCGAGAACGCCACGCCCGGTCGCGCCGGCTGTTCCAGGCGATCGAGCTGCAACTGCATGTAGGCGCGGTCGTCGGTGGCCTCGAAGTGACGGTTCTCTTCTTCGAAGTCGAACAGCGCGCGCGAGGAGATGGCGACGACGAGTTGGCCGGAGAGCGAAGCGGGCATGAACGCGATGGTACGCGGCCGTTGCTGCGCCGCAGATACCGCGGCGCTGTGGCCCGCCCTGACGCTCAGCCCGGCATGACCCGGTTCTTGCCGGCGCGCTTGGCCTCGTACATCGCGGCGTCGGCGCGCGCGACCAGCGCTTCCAGCGTCGGCGTCGATGCGTCTCGCGCGGCGACGCCGATGCTCGCCGTCGGCGTGACGACCTGCCCGTGCGGGGTCGCGATGGACAGCGCCGCAATCGCGCAGCGCAGGCGCTCGGCGAGCGTTGCTGCGCCGGCGTCTGCGGTTGCCGTAAGTAGGACGACGAGTTCCTCGCCGCCATAGCGGGCGACGATGTCGTAGGGCCGAACGTTGCCAAGGCATGCCTTGCCGACCGCCTGCAGTACCGCGTCGCCAATGATGTGTCCGTGGCGGTCGTTGATCTGCTTGAAGTCGTCCAGGTCGAGCATCAGCAGCGTCAAGGGCAGGTCCGAGCGCTGAGCGCGCTCGAACTCGCGCGAACCGATGTCGTCGAAGTGGCGCCTTGTGAAGACACCGGTCGGTACGTCGACGATCGCCAGTTGCTCGACCACGCGCCGCGCCGCGGCGAGTTCGTGGGCGAGGTGAATCACTGTCCATGCGGCGGGAGGCGCCACCAGCAGCGGAATGGTCAACCCGATCGCGAGCATGGCCCAGAACACCGGCGACCCATGCGGCAGCAGCACGAGAGACCCGGCCAGCGTCAACGCCAGTGACGTGATCATCGAGGCGAGCGTCGTGGCCACCGTGCCCACCAGCGGCGTGTTGCGCAGAAAGAAATCGCGCAACCGGAAGCTCACACCCTCCTGGCGCGGAGTGACGCTGGCGGCCGGGGCAGAGGACATGGCGCGCTGCGGGTGTCAATGCACCCAGCTGTTGAGCTGGATGATCGGCAGCATGACTGACAACACGATCAGCAGCACGACGCCGCCCATGGCGACGATCAGCAGCGGTTCGAGCAGCGTCGCCGCGGCCATTGCGCGGCGCTGCATTTCGGTGCCGAGCTGGCGCGCGGCGCGGTCGAGCATCTGCGGCAACTGGCCGGTCTGCTCGCCCAGGCGGGCGAACATCGACAGCAATGCCGGAAAGCGCTTCTTCGTCGCCAGCGCGGAGGCGAGCGGTGCGCCTTCGCGTACCTGCACCAGCGCGTCCAGCGCGTCGGCGCGCATGGCCCGGTTCGACAAGGTCTCGGCCGCCGCCTGCAGCGCCTTCAGGATCGGCACGCCGGCGCCGGCCAGCATCGCCAGCGTGCCGGCAAAGCGCGCCGCGTTGTAGCCGCGCGTCAGCCGCCCGGCGAGCGGCACGCCGAGCAGCGCGGCATCGAAGCGCTCGCGAAAGGCCTCGCTGCGCAGCATCATGCGCAGCGTCGTGAACGCGGCGGCGATGGCCAGCAGCAGCAGCCAGCCCCAGTCGCGCAGGAAGGCGCTGATGGCCAGCATCGCCACCGTCAGGCCGGGCAGGGTGCGCTTGCTGCTGACGAACACCGAAGCCACCTGCGGCACGACGTAGGTGACCAGGAAGACGACGATCACGAGCGCGATCACCGAGACGATGGCCGGGTAGGCGATGGCGCCGATCAGCTTGCTCTTGAGCGTCTGGCGTTCCTCGAGGTCGTCGGCCAGGCGTTCGAGCACCGTGCCGAGGGCGCCGCTTTGTTCGCCGGCGGCGACGACGGCGCGGTACACGTCGTCGAACTCGCGCGGCGAGCCGGCGAGTGCACGCGCGAAGGGCGAGCCGGCGTTGACCTCGCTCTTGAGGTGGGCCACGAGTTCGCGCTGGCGCATGTCGTCGGCCTCGTCGCTGAGCGCGGTGAGCGCGCGCTCCAGCGGCAGTCCCGAGGCGACGAGGCCGGCGAGCTGACGCGTCCACACCGCAAGGCCCGTGGTGCTGAACACGCGGCGGCTGAACCGGATCTGCTTGCCCGACGCGTCGCCGGACAGAACCTGCGTGACCTCCAGCGGTATCAGCGCCTGCGCGCGCAACTGCGCGCGCGCCGCCTTGGCGTTGTCGGCCTCGAGCAGGCCGCTGCTGGACTTGCCGGCAGCGTCCAGTGCTTCAAAGCGATAGGCGGGCATGGTGTTAAGGCGGGAGTTCAGCCAAGACAAACAGCCGGGCTGCACCGGCCCTCACCCCAACCCTCTCCCGCAAGCGGGAGAGGGGGCAGGACGGAACCTGCGACTCCCTCTCGCGCGTGCTGGAGAGGGGGCAGGAGGGCAAATGCGACCCCCTCTCCCGCGTGCGGGAGAGGGCTGGGGTGAGGGAGTGCGCCATGGTTGAACTTCAGCGCTCGAGTCGAATGCAGCGGCTATTCCCGCGTCACCCGCATGACTTCCTCGGGCGAGGTGATGCCTTCCTCGACCAGGCGCTCGCCGTCCTCGCGCATCGAGCGCAGGCCGGCTGCCTCGGCGGCGACGAAGACCTGCGCTTCGGACGCGCGGCTGTGGATCAGGCCGCGCAGCGTGTCGTCGACGACCATCAATTCGTAGACACCGGTGCGGCCCTTGTAGCCGGTATGGCTGCACTCGGCGCAGCCGACCGGGTGGTAGCGGCCGTGGGCGTCGATGCGCTTGCAATGCGTGCAGAGCTTGCGCACAAGGCGTTGCGCCAGCACGCCGAGGATGGACGAGCTGAGCAGGAAGGGCTCGACGCCCATGTCGATCATCCGCGTCACCGTGCTCGGCGCGTCGTTGGTGTGCACGGTCGCGAGCACCAGGTGGCCGGTGAGCGAGGCCTGGATTGCGATCTGCGCCGTCTCGAAGTCGCGGATCTCGCCGATCATGATCACGTCCGGGTCCTGGCGCAGGATCGCGCGCAGCGCCTTCGCGAAGGTGAGGTCGATCTTCGGGTTGACCTGCGTCTGGCCGATGCCGCCGAGCTCGTACTCGACCGGGTCTTCGACGGTGAGCACGTTGGTCGTCGCGGTGTCGATGCGGCCGAGCGACGCGTAGAGCGTGGTCGTCTTGCCCGAGCCGGTGGGGCCGGTCACGAGCACGATGCCGTGCGGCTGCTGGATCAGCTTGTCGAAGCCGGCGAGCACGTCGCCGCTCATCCCGAGGCCTTCGAGCGTGAACTTCGACCCCGCCTTGTCGAGCAGCCGCAATACCGCGCGTTCGCCATACGACGACGGCAGCGTCGAGACGCGCACGTCGACCGCACGGCCGCCGATGCGCAGCGAGATGCGGCCGTCCTGCGGCAGGCGCTTCTCGGCGATGTCGAGCTCGGCCATGATCTTCAGGCGCGAGATCAGCGCCGCGTGCAGCGCCTTGTTCGGCTGCACCACCTCGCGCAGCGTGCCGTCGACGCGAAAGCGCACCGAGCTGCTGCGCTCGTAGGGTTCGATGTGGATGTCGGAGGCGCCGTCCTTCGCCGCCTGCGTGAGCAGCGCGTTGAGCATGCGGATGATGGGCGCGTCGTTCGACGCTTCGAGCAGGTCTTCGATCGCCGGCAGCTCCTGCATCATGCGCGAGAGGTCGACACCGCTCTCGACCTCGCCGATCACCGTCGCCGCGCTCGACTCGCCGCCCGCGTAGACGGCGGCGATGCGTTGCGCCAGCGTCGCCGCGGCCTCGTGCTCCATGACGTCGATGTCGTACAAGCGCAGCACTTCCGAGAGCGCCGGCAGCGGCGCGTTCTCGGGCGCCCACAGCACGAGCTGCTGGCCGTCGTCTTCGAGCAGCAGCGTGTTCGCCTTCGCGAACGCGTAGGGCAGGGGGTGGCGCGCGCCCATCGGCCTAGTTCATCTTCTGCGGTGGCGTCGACTCCGGCGTCGGCGACGTCGGCGCAGGCGCCTGCGGGTCGGGCAGCGAGAGCATCGGCGGCACGGTGCCGTTGCGAAACGGCGAACCGGGCTCTTGCGGCGGCAGCGGTGGCGCGATCGGCGCGCCGTTGATCGGCGTGACAAGACTCTGCCGCGGTTGCCCGGAATTCTGCTGCACCGCGCGAATCAAGTCATAGCGGTCCATGGTCAGCGCGTTCGAATCCTGCTGGTTGCGAACCACCATCGGGCGCAGGAAGACCATCAGGTTGCTCTTCGTGCGGGTGCGGCTGTCCGATCGGAACAGCGGCCCGATGATCGGCAGGTCGCCGAGGAAGGGCACCTGGCTGACGTTGCCGCCGAACTCGTCCTTGAGCAGCCCGCCGAGGACCATGATCTGCCCGTCGTCGACGACCACCGTGGTCTCGATCGCGCTCTTGTCGGTGGTCAGGCCCTGGGGCGAGAGCTTGCTCGACGGGACCACGGTCGAGTTCTCCTGGTAGATGATGAGCCGGATCGTGCCGCCTTCGCCGATCTGCGGCTTGATGCGCAGCGTCAGCCCGACGTCCTTGCGCTCGATGGTCTGGAACGGATTGACGGCGCCATTGCCACCCGTGTTCGAGTACGAGCCGGTCAGGAAGGGCACGTTCTGACCGATCACGATCTTGGCCTCCTCGTTGTCCAGCGAGATGAGGTTGGGCGTGGCCAGCACGTTGGCGTCGGTTTTCGTCTCGAGAAAGTGCGCCAGCGCGCCGATGTTGTAGTAATTGCCAATCTGTTGCAGCAGGCCGATGTTCAGGCCGCCGGGAATCGCGAGAGTCGCCAGGCCTGCCTTGCCCTGGTTGACGGCGGTCGTCAGGTTGACGATGTTGGGTTGACCGTAATTGGTGCCGCCGCCGATGATAGTGCTGTCGCCCTTTTGACCGGAGATGGCCTGCCACTGGATGCCGATGTCGGCCGCCTTGTCGACGTCGACCTTGACGATCAGCGTCTCGATGTAGACCTGGGCACGCCGGGTGTCGAGCTTGTCGATCACGTTGCGGAGCTGCTGGTACAGCGGCAGGCTGGCGGTGATGATCAGCGAGTTGGTCGACGGGTCGGCCTGGATGAAGCCGCCCGTGGACGGGCCGGCCGAAGGCGTGACGGGCGCGGTCGACTGCGTCGACGCGGTGCCAGGAGCGCCGGCAGCGGTGGCCGGCATCGACGGCGCCGACGGGCTGGGCGAACTGTACGAACCCCCGCCACCAGAGCCACCCGCGCTGAAGGCCGCACGCAGCACCGCGGCCAGCTTCACGGCATCGGCGTTCTTCAGGTAGACGACCCAGATGTTGCCCATGCCGCTGTTCATCGCATTCGGCTGGTCGAGCTTGTCGACCAGCGTGCGGATCAGCGCCAGCCGGGCCGGGTTGGCGGCGCGAATAATGAGTGAGTTGCTGCGCGGGTCGACCAGCACCACCGGCGCCGCGGTGCCGGGTGCGCCACCGGCCTGCGCGGCGGAGTCGACCAGGCGTTGGATCAGGACCGACATGTCCGCGGCAACGGCATTCTTCAGCGGGATCACCTCGATGTCGCCGGCCGACGGCATGTCCATCGCGGCGATGATCTTGGAGATGCGTTGCAGGTTGTCGGCGTAGTCGGTGACGACCAGCGTGTTGTTGGTCGGGTTGGCGTTGATCGTGTTGTTGGGGCTGATCAGCGGGCGCAGGATGGCGACGAGGTTGTTCGCGTTCTCGTGGTTCAAGCGGAAGATCTGGGTGATGATGTGGTCGCCCTGGCGCGTTACCGGGTCGACGGAGACGACGCTGGTCTGCAGCTTGGCGTCGGCTTCGGGCACGACCTTGTGCAGGCCGCCGACTTCGACCACCGTGAACCCGAGGCCGCGCAGCGCGGCCAGATAGTTGATGTACACGTCGCGCGGCGACATCGGCTGCTCGCTGTAGAGCGTGATGGTGCCCTTGACGCGCGGGTCGACGACGAACTGCTGCTTCAGGATCGCGCCCACGGCACGCGTCACGCCTTCGATGTCGGCGTTGACGAAATTCAGCGTCACCGGCTCGCCGCCCGGGTTCGCCTTCTTGGACTGCGCCTGCACTGCGGGGCCCACGGCCAGCGACAGGACGAGCAGCGCAACCGCGAGTCGCAGCGCTCGCGGTTGCGCGCCTCGTGCAGGTTCGGTTTCGACGCGCTCGTTCATGATCATCCAATCGAAATGACGGACCGCGCGCCGTCGCGCCGCCCGATGATGTTGAGCAGGTTGGCCAGTGCCAGCTCGTCGGCCTTCTCGGCGCGGGCCTCGCCGCGAAAGCGAACGCCGCCGGGGCCGAACGTTCCCGCACCGCTCAGCTTGAGGGCGCCGCTTTGGGTGCTCAGGCTGAGTTGCGGCTGCCCGGCGTTGGCCGGGTCGCCGACCAGGCGCAGCCGATAGCTGCCCAACGCATCCAGCGTCGACAGGCGCGACGAGGCATCGACGAGCTCGATGTCCGCCTGCCCGGCGACTCGCCAGCGGCCGGCCACCCATTCGAGTGTGAAGCCGGGTGAGACCAAGCGAAGACTGCCACCGAGCTGAAGCGTGTTCCACGGGGTTCCGAGGCCGGCGAGCCAGGCGCTGGGCCACTCGCCGACCCAGCCTGCGGGCGGCACCAGCGTCGCCGACCAGCGCGACAGCCCCGGGTGCAGGTTCAAGAGCACGCTGCCGTTCAGGCAGCAGGCCTGCGTGGCCCTGACTTCGAGACCGGCGCCGGCAAGCCCTATCGTCCACGCAAGGCGGCCGGGCAGGGCGCTCGCATCGCGGCTGCCCGGTCCGCCGGTCAGCACCGGCACGGCGCTGCCCGACCAGACGGTGCCTCGCGCATCGCTGAGCAACAGACGCTCGCCGCTGGCAGACGCGACGGCCTGCGCCAGCCAGGTCGCGGGGGCGAACGCCACCCCGGCGACGAGGGCGCCGACGATCGCTCCAGCCACGGCCCAGCGCAGGCCCGCCGCGCGCGAGCGCGCCCAGGCCTGATCGGAGCCGCCGGCTTGGGTCCAGGGCGAGGGCGCCGTCGCCGACGAACGCGCTCGCGCGTCCGGCTTGCGACGCCACTGCAGTGTCAAGTCGCACCCCCCAGACTCAGCGTCAGCGAACCGTCAAGGCCCTTCGCGCTGCGCACGAGTTGCACTTCGACCGGGCGCGCGTGAGCGCTGCTGCGCGCTTCGGTCAGCAGGCTTCGCAGCGACTCGCCGTCCGCGCCGGTCAAGGTGATCGTCGCGCGGTCGCCTTGAACGACGATGCGGGCCTTGTCGCCCAGACGTGCCGTGGCCGCCCGCAGCGCCGCGACGGCCTGCGCCTGCGCAATGGGCGGGGTGGCACGCAGGGCGCGGCTTTCGGCGGCCAGCA
>CAIKUF010000121.1 GCA_903830565.1 uncultured bacterium
GCCTGATCAAGTAAAAGCAGTCACACCGGCGGGTCGATAGACTGTCTCTTTTGACCAGATCAACTCGACCACCGAACAGCCTCACTTCACGCTCGCTTCAGGCTCATACCTGGATTGGAAAATACTGGCCCGAGGCCTTTTCCCGGTCGACTTGATGCAGACTGCGTGTGCCGCAATGCCGCGGCGCGAACCGGGCGGACCAGCGCGCCATGAGAGTCTTCGACGCACGAGAGACCCGCGAGTGCCTGCCTTGGCACGCGCTCATCGAGGCCCTGCGGGCGATGTTTCGCAGCGGCTGCGAGATGCCGCTTCGCCACCATCACTCGGTCGAGGTTGCGGGCGAACCCACGGGCACGCTGCTGCTGATGCCAGCCTGGCAGTGCGGCGAGCAACTCGGCGTGAAGATCGCGACCGTGATGCCCGGCAACAGCGGGCGCGCGCTGCCGACCGTGAATTCGAGCTACCTGCTCAGCGACGCGCGCAGCGGGCAGATGCTGGCGCTGATCGACGGCGGCGAGCTGACGTCTCGTCGCACCGCGGCAGCGTCGGCGCTCGCGGCCAGCTACCTGGCCCGATCCGACGCCAGCCACCTGCTGCTCATCGGCACCGGGCGCCTGGCGCTCGACATGGCGCCCGCGCACGCCAGCGTGCGGCCTATCCGGCACGTCAGCATCTGGGGCCGGCGCAGCGAACGCGCGCAGGAAGTGGCGGCGCGGGTTCGCGCGGCGCTCGGCGTTGAGGCCGAGGCGGTGAGCGACCTCGAAGCGGCCGTGCGGCAGGCGCACATCGTTTCCACGCTGACGCTGGCCACCGAGCCGCTGGTGCACGGTGCGTGGCTGCAGCCTGGAACGCATGTCGACCTCGTCGGCGCGTTCAGGCCCGACATGCGCGAGAGCGACGACGGGGCGATGCTCCGCGCCAGCGTGTTCGTCGACACCCGCGCCGGCGCCTGTAAAGAGGGCGGCGACATCGTGCAGGCCCTGGCCAGCGGCGCCTTGACGCAAGAGCGCATCCGCGCCGATCTCTTCGATCTCGCGCGCGGCACCCATGCGGGGCGCAGCGACGATGGCGAGATCACGCTCTTCAAGTCGGTTGGCACCGCGCTCGAAGACCTGGCCGCGGCGCGGCTGGTCTGGCAGTCTGATGCTGCGAGCATCGATTGATCTGAGTGCGAGAACGCAACGCTGCGGTTGACACACGGCATCGCCCGCTGCAACACTGCGCCCCCGCGCCTGACGATCCCCCGCCAGGTTCTTTCGCAACCCGCCACAGGAGACGTGCCATGACCTCATCGAACACTGCCCCCCTGTCGGCCGTTGCCTGAAGCGGGTTCGCTGACCCGGCGCATACCGATCCCTGCCGCGCAGGCCCGCATCGACGCGGGGCGCAACGCAGCACGCCTTCTCGCCGCAGCCCGCGGCCGACGCTCCCCGACCTGTCCGCTTCGCGCGTGCTGAACGCGTGCGCGAGGACGTTCGGCCCGACGCGGCCACGCCGCGCGGGCGTTGCCCACCCTGGAATCCGCACGACCATGATCGAAATCGACCTCGAGCGCCTGCGCTCGATCGGAATGACCCCAACGCTTCTTCACCACCTTCAACAGGAGATCGCAAACCAAACGCCCGCGTCGGGCACTGAAGACGATGACCCGCGGCGCCTGATGCGCGTCACCGAAGTGCACCGCGAGACCCTGCGTCTGCACGATGGCCAAGGCGAGCACACGGCGCGCGCCTTGCCGTGCCTCACGCGCGCGCTGTTCGAGGCCGACACCGGCCTCGCGGTGGGCGACTGGGTGCTCGCCCAGTGCGACATGCACGCCGTGTGCTGGGTCCACGCCCGCCTGCCGCCGTTGAAGCACGTGGCCCGGCGCGACGCAGACGGCAGGCGCCACCCGCTGGTCAGCAACGTCGACACGGCGCTGCTCGTGATGGGCCTGGACGACGACTTCAACCCGCGTCGGCTCGAGCGCTACCTGGCGCTCGCGCATGCGAGCGACCTGCTGCCGGTGGTCGTGCTGACCAAGGCCGATGCGGCGGCGCAGGGCGCGGTCGCGGCGGCGCTGGAGGCGATTCGCGGCCGCATCCCGGCCACGATCGACCTCGTGATCGTCGATGCACGCTCGCCCGACGCAGCGGCCTTGCTCGCGCCTCATCTGGGCGCCGGAAAGACGCTGGTCTTGCTCGGCTCCTCGGGTGCGGGCAAATCGACGCTGACCAACACGCTGACCGGCCGGGGCGTGCAGGACACCGGCCCCGTGCGCGAGCACGACAGCCGCGGCAAGCACACGACGACGGCGCGCTCGCTGCACCGCCTGCCCGGCGGCGCCTGCGTGATCGATACGCCGGGGCTGCGCACGCTGCGGCCCGACGCCGACGAGGCCGCGATCGGCGCGAGCTTCGGCGACATCGAGCGTTTGGCCGGCGGGTGCCGCTTCCGCGACTGCCGGCATGTGGACGAACCGGGCTGCGCGGTGCGCGCCGGCGTGGCGCCAGACCGGCTGCGCAACTTTCACAAGCTGCTGCGCGAGGTCAGGCGCGACACGATGGGCGTGCTCGAGCGCCGACAACAGGTGGCGCACTGGAAGGCACGAAGCCGTGCCGGGCGCGAGCGCTTGAAGACCAAGCGCGAAGGCGGCTGAGTGCCGCTTGGGTGGTGAGTTAGGGCGGCGGGCAGTCGCAACCCTTGTCGAAGATGATGCGCCACACGCCCGGCGCTTCGAGGCGCCAGATCGACGTGAAGCTGGCGACCTTCTTGCCGCTCGGTGCGAACACCGGCCCGCTGCTCAGCGCAAGCGTTCCCGAGGGCAGCACTTCGACCTGCTCGGGTGTCCACGAGAAGGGCGCGGCCGGCGCGGCGAACAGGGGCTTCCAAGCGGCAACGACGGCGGCCTTGCCGCGCAGGACGGTGGCGCCGTCGAAGAACACGGCCTCGTCGGCGACGAAGGACGCGAAGGCCGCCAGGTCGCGCTCGGTCATGGTCTTCGCAAACGCCCGTTCGGTGTCGGTGACCTGCTGCGTGAGCAGCGCCTTGTCAGCGGGCGAAGCCGCAGGCGGGGCAGCGCAGGCGGCAACGAACGTGGCCAGCGCGCCTGCAGCGAGGGCGTGCACTGCGATGCGGCGCTCAAGCATCGCGAACGTCGGCTACGGGCTTCTCGCCGAAGTCGGTGCGGCGCAGAAAGGCGAGCACTTTGGCCGCCGCGGCTGCGGGCGAATCGAGCTGGCCGGTGGCCTTCAACTGCAGGAAGCGGTCGAGGTCGGGGAAGTGCTTCCGGTCGCCGGAGCGCAACTGCAGTTGCATGTCGGTGTCGATCACGCCCGGTGCGAGCGAGACGATGCGCGCGGGGTGCGCTGCGCTCGCCTGATCGAGCGCGACCGAGCGCGAGAAGTGATCGAGCCCGGCCTTGACCGCGCAGTAGCTCGCCTGGCTCGCCATCGCGAAGCGGCCGAGGCCGGACGAGATGTTGAGCACCTTGCATTCGCCCGCGCGGCGCGCGCGCCAGGCTTGCGTCGCGCGCAGGAAGGCAGCCGTCAGCAGCAGCGGCGCTTCCAGCCCGACGCGCAGCGCGCTCGACAACTCGTCGGCATCCGATTCGTCCAGTGGAACGATGCGCGGTATCGCCGCTGCGTTGTTGATCAGCGTTGCGCTGTCGAAGGCTTCGCCGCCCAAGGCCTTTAACCAGGACGCGAGCCTTGCCGCAACGGGCGCTGGTTCGGAGAGGTCGAGAGTCCACTGTTCGAGCGTCGTGCCGACCGCGGCGGCCTGCGCGGCGAGTTGCGGGTTGGCACGGCGCGAGATGCACAGCAGGGTGCGATCAGGCTGCAATAACTGTTCGGCCATCGCCGCGCCCATGCCGCGCGACGCGCCGGTGAGGATGGTCAGATGAGGCATGCGGCAGTCTAGCCTGGGTCGAGTCCGTTGCTTTCGATCCGAGATCCCGCGATCGATCCAGAGTTGACACTCATGTGCGCAGTTGCGCTTTCGTGAAGCCGTCTTTGGCGGGCTACTCACGCACAGCCAGGCCAGGACGTGAGGTGGTCCGCGCCGATTAACCTTCGTCGGTGACCGAGGAGCCGGGTCGGCAGAAGCTGGACTGTGAGTTTCGATGGATGGCGCCCGAGGGTTTGCGCGTCGGGCGGCCAGTTTGGCGCTGCAAACCATTCTTGTGTAGCGGATATCACTGTATGAGATGATTGCTTCATGACACACTGGCTGATCCTGACTGCGACCCTCCCGACCAACCCCAGCGGCTTGCGCGTGCGGGTTTGGCGGGCCTTGAAGGCGACGGGCGCGGGAACCCTTCGCGAGGGGGTCTACCTCCTGCCCGAGCATGCGTCGACGGCGCAGGCTCTGTGGGACCTGGAGCGAACCATTTGCGAAGCCGGGGCCGATGCGCACCTCCTGGTCGTCACGGCGCGCGATGAAGCGCAGGAGAAGGCGTTTCGCGCGCTCTTCGACCGCAGCGATCTCTACACGGAGTTGCTGCAGTCGATCAAGGAAGCGCGCGCGGGTATCAGGAAGGCGACCGAGGCGCAGTTGCACAAGAGCCTGCGCTCGCTTGAGCAGCATCTTCAGGGCATCCAGGCGAGCGACTTCTTCCCTGGCAAGGATTCGCAGCGGACCAGCGAAGCCCTTGCGGCGCTGCGACGGCAAATCGAATTGCACCTGTGTCCCGACGAGCCGGGGGCCACGGATGCGGCCATTGCCCGGCTCTCGATCGCCGACTACCAGGGCCGCACCTGGGCCACCCGCAAGCGTCCGTGGGTCGACCGGCTTGGCACGGCGTGGCTCGTGCAGCGCTTTGTCGACAAGAAGCCAACCTTCATCTGGCTCGCCGAGCCGAAGAAGTGTCCGAAGGCCGCTTTGGGCTATGACTTCGACGGCGCCACCTTCACGCACGTGGGCGACAAGGTGAGCTTCGAAGTCGTCGCCGAGAGCTTCGGTCTGCTCGCGGACCCCGCGCTGCAGCGTCTGGCCGCACTGGTCCACACCATCGACATCGGCGGCATTCCGGTGGACGAAGCCCCCGGCTTCGAGATAGTGGTCAGGGGCCTGCAGGCCCGGCACGCGAGCGACGACGCGCTGCTGGCCGCGACCATTGCCGTGTTCGATGCGGTCTACGCCGCGATGCAGGCTTCTGATGACCGCTGAAGCCCTTGCCGGCGCTCCGGAGCGCCTCACTCGCGCGAAGGCCTTCGCCTACTGGCTCAAACTCGGCTTCATCAGCTTCGGCGGGCCGGCAGGCCAGATCGCCATCATGCACGAGGAGCTGGTGGAGCGGCGCCGCTGGATATCGGAGAGCCGCTTCCTGCACGCGCTCAACTACTGCATGCTGTTGCCGGGGCCTGAAGCCCAGCAGCTCGCCACCTACATCGGCTGGCTGATGCACCGGCCCTTGGGCGGCATCGTCGCGGGCGGACTGTTCGTGCTGCCGTCGCTGTTCATCCTCATCGCACTGTCGTGGGTCTACATGGCCTTCGGCAACGTGCCGGTCATTGCCGGCATCTTCTACGGCATCAAACCCGCGGTGACCGCACTGGTGGTGCACGCGGCCTGGCGCATCGGCTCGCGGGTGCTCAAGAACGCCTGGCTGTGGGGTATTGCCACCGCCGCGTTCGTTGCCATCTTCGCGCTCGATGCGCCGTTCCCGCTCATCGTGCTGGCGGCGGGCCTCGTCGGTCACTATGGCGGCCGCTACGCACCGGAGAGGTTCAAGACCGGGAGCGGGCATGGCACGGCCGCCAGGGCGCTCGGGCCGGCACTCATCGACGACCACACGCCGACGCCGGAACACGCGCTCTTCACGTGGCGCCGTTTTCGCAAGGTCCTGCTGATCTGCCTGGGGTTGTGGGGCCTTGCCATCGGCGGCTTTGCGGCACTCTACGGCTGGGACGCCGCGCTGACGCAGATGGCCTGGTTCTTCACCAAGGCGGCGCTGATGACGTTCGGCGGCGCCTACGCGGTGCTGCCCTACGTGTACCAAGGCGCGGTGGATCACCACCAATGGCTCACCGCCCCACAGATGATCGACGGCCTTGCGCTCGGCGAGACGACCCCGGGGCCGCTCATCATGGTCGTGGCCTTCGTCGGCTTCGTCGGTGGCTGGACCAAGGCCATCTTCGGCAGCGACGCGCTGTTTCTCTCCGGGGCGGTGGCGGCGACCGTGGTCACCTTCTTCACCTTCCTGCCCTCGTTCTTCTTCATCCTGCTCGGCGCGCCGTTCATCGAGTCGACGCATGGCAATCTGAAGTTCACCGCGCCGCTGACGGCCATCACGGCCGCAGTGGTCGGCGTGATCGTGAACCTCGCGGTCTTCTTTGCTTACCACGTGCTGTGGCCGCAGGGCTTGAGCGGGCACTTCGATTGGCCCTCTGCGGTCGTCGGCATGGCAGCCGCTGTTGCGCTGCTGCGCTTCAAGTTCGGTGTCATACCGGTGGTACTGGGCTCCGGCGTCGCCGGCCTGGCCTACCAATTCGCGCACAAGGCGCTCTACGCAAACGTCTGAGGAGACACGATGGATACGCGAATACTGGACCTGCCGTTCGATGCGGCTGCACTCAAGGGCCTGTCGGAGAAGCTGCTGCGCAGCCATCACCAGAACAACTACAGCGGCGCCGTAAAGCGCCTGCACGCCATCCGTGGGCAACTGCGTGAGTTGCCCTTCGCGTCAGCCCCGGGCTTTGAGCTGAGCGGGATCAAACGCGAGGAACTCATGGCCACCAACTCGATGCTGCTGCACGAGCTGTACTTCGATGGCCTGGGCGGCAACGGCCAGACGATGTTGCCGCCGATGGTGCTTGCCCTTCAGGCGAGCTTCGGCAGTGTGGATCGCTGGCGCGAAGAGTTTGTCGCCATGGGCAAGGCACTCGGTGGCGGCTCGGGCTGGGTGCTGCTCACCTTCCAGCCGCGCGAGGGCACGCTTGTGAACCAATGGTCCGCGGACCATACGCATGCGATTGCCGGCGGCATCCCGATCCTGGCGCTCGACATGTACGAGCACGCGTACCACATGGACTTCGGCGCAGCGGCCAGCGCATACGTCGACGCGTTCATGGACAACATCGCCTGGGCGCGCGTCTACGAGCGCTACCAGCAGGCGGTCGAGACGACGAGCGATGGGCTCGGTGCATCGCATGAAGACGTTCCGGGTGCTCGTCTGCTGGACGTGCGGCGGGCCGGCGTGTTCGAGCAGGCCGACTCTGTCATTCCTGGCGCCACGTGGTGCGACCCGCAGGCGGTGAGCAGTTGGGCGGCATCGCTTCCAACCGACGCGCCGGTGGTCGTCTATTGCGTCTATGGGCACGAAGTGGGCCGCTCGACGGCGATGCGGTTGCACGCCGCCGGCATCAAAGCGCGCTTCCTGCGCGGCGGCATCGACGCCTGGAAGGCCGCCGGCAAACCGCTCCAGTCGAAAGGATGTGCGGTATGAAGTGGATCACCCGTGAGCGGCCGAAGATCGACCGCATCGCC
>CAIKUF010000122.1 GCA_903830565.1 uncultured bacterium
GCTACGCACTCTGCGTATTGACCCACTCGCGCATTGCGTCGTTCACCCGCGTCTGCCACCCGGGGCCGGTTGCGCGCAGTGCGGCCAGCACGTCGCGGTCGAACCGGATCGCCACCTGTTCCTTGTTGCCCGATCCCGCCGGCCGCCCGCGCTTCTTGCGCGCGGCTTCGATCCCTGCGTGCATCTCTTCAGGCGTGGCCGGGCGGTCGTCTTCGTCCACGCCGTCCCAAACGAAATACCCGCCCTTGGGGGGCGTTTTCATCGCCGCGAGAATCGCCTCGCGCTCAGTCCTCTTCGTTGCCGATCCACTCATAGTAAACCTCCGATTCGCGCTCGCTGGCAGGCCGATAGCTGATGACACGCACGGTGCCGTCGCGATCAAGATGCACGACCGTCAGCACTTCCAGGCCGTTCATCACGTAGGAATACGACTGCACTCGCAACTCTGCATTGCGCACCACTGCCACGTCCAGCCGATAGCGCGACTCGAGCACCGCGCCCGCGTCCGCGAAGTCCAGCCCGTGCTTGAGCAGGTTCGCTTGCCGCTTGGCCGGATCCCAGGTCAGCCACGTTTCCACGAGAATAATTGTAGATGCGCGAATTTCGATGCGCAAGCATTATTTGTAGATGCGTTATTGGACACTTTGAGTCGCCGGCGTCGACCGGATGACGGGCGCCGAGGCGTGAAGAGGTGTCGCCGATCACGCCGACTGGAAGGCATCGCCTGCTCAGGTGGCAACCGCGTTGGAAGTGCGAATCCGCGGCGCGATCTTCGCGTGTTCGTCTTCACCTCCCTCGCCGTGGCGCGGACGGGGTTCGTGGTCATCGGCGTGGCCAGCGCCATCAACATCATCGACGGCTTCAACGGCCTGTCCTCGATGTGGGTGCTGATGAACAACACGGCCGTGCTCTCGGTCTTCCTGTTCATGTTCATGGCGCTCTACGTGCTGCTGTATGCGAGCATCGTTCGCTTCAAGACGCCAAAGTGGCTGGTGTTTCGGTGATCGCTGACGCTCGTGTCAGTTTGATCGCGGCGCGCGTGTTGCCTCGGCTCACGGCTGCAGCGCGTCCAGCGGCACCCGCAAAGCCCGCGCCAGCTTCTTGAGCGTTGCCGCCGTGCCGGCGCGTTTGCCGCCCTCGATCTGGCTCACGTAGGGCTTGCTCACGCCGGCCGCGTCGGCCAGTGCCTGCAGCGTCAGCCCGCGGTGTTCGCGCCAGGCGCGCACTGGGTGGGCACCGTCCAGCTCGGCATGAACCACGGCGGCCGGAAAGCGCATGCCATCGTCGTCGGCCACCGCCTGAGCGTAGGCGGCGGCATCGTCGGCATCTTCCACCGCCTCGCGCACTTTCTCCCATAGCGCAGCGGGCAGCACGTAGAACGCGGGCTTGCCGTCTTTCTCGATGACCTGCACCTTGCTCAAATCCGGCGGCTCGCCCGCGCGGGCAAACGCCCGATGCGAGCCTGCCCGCCCGTGTGATCGAAGCCCAGCAGACTGGCCACTTTGCAAGCGTCGGCAAGATACACCTGCCTTGGGTTCACGGTCGCGGCCAGCGGCTTGGTCAGAGGTGTTCGCCTGCTGCTCACTCGGCTGCTCGAAGTCAACCGCACCTCACGCAGACCGCGCCAAACGCGACTCACGCGGCCTGACGCTGTTGCCACGGCTCGATCCCAGCCAACACACCGGACATTGCGTCGCGCGATATGGCCATGTCGTAGTCAGCCTGCAGACCGAGCCAGAACTCGGCGCTCATGCCGAAGAACCGCCCCAGACGCATCGCCGTGTCGACGCTGACGGCGCGACGTTCGCGCACGATGTCATTGATGCGCGGTGCGGGCACATGCAGCGCCAGCGCCAGTGCGTGTGCAGACAGGCCCATGGGGCGCAAGAACTCTTCGCGCAGTACCTCGCCCGGGTGAATAGGGCGCATGCCATTGGTGGGTGCATCCATGGTTTGATACCTCTCAGTGGTAGTCGACGATCTCCACGTCGAACGCATCGCCGCTGTCGAACCTGAAGCACACGCGCCACTGGTCATTGACGCGGATGCTGTGCTGGCCCTTGCGATCGCGCTTGAGCGCTTCGAGCTGGTTGTTCGGCGGCACGCGCAGATCGTCCAAGCGTGTGGCTCGGTTGAGCATTTGCAACTTGCGCTCGGCCACATTGCTCAGGTTGGCCCAACGTGCCACCGCGTTGCCGGCAAACAGCATGGCGGTGTGTTTGCATTTGAACGACCGGATCACGGCTGAATCGTGCATCGAGACGCGTTAAACGTCAAGCAGTAGGACTCACGACTTCTACTGCTGTTCATGGCCGCCTATCCGGACGGATCAGGATGCACCGGAGGGAGCGAGCCGACGCGCCGCAATTCGCTGACCTCGCCCTACCTCTGGCTGCAGCATGGTCGGCAATGCCCTCGATCACGCCACCCCGCCACCCGCCCACAGCACGCCCAGCGGAACAGCCCATAGGTGCTCGTCGAATGGCATGAGTTGTTCGCCGGTGTAGAGAACAACGCCTCGGGCGAAAGACTTCCCGGCGGCATCGGCGAGCGCACGCAAACCCTTGAAATCACCCTGGGTGACGCTCGCGCTGGCCTTCACTTCGATGCCCACGATGCGCTGGCTCGGCGTTTCGAGCACCAGGTCGACCTCTTGCCCGGCGGCGGTGCGAAAGTGCCAGGCGCTGGCCGATGTTTCTGCCCAGCACAGGTGGCGCCGCAACTCCTGTACGACGAAAGTTTCCAGCAAGGGGCCGAGCCGCGGCGACAGGGCGAGCGCGGCGGCGTCGGCGTCGGCGTCGCCGCGCAGATGTGCGGTGAGCCCGGCGTCAATCAAGTGAACCTTGGGCGCCTTGACCAGCCGCTTGCCGAGATTGGCCGACCACGCCGGCAGCGGCTGCACGATGTAGAGCGCTTCGAGCAGCGAGAGGTAGCGCCGCAGCGTCGAATGCGCAATGCCCGTCGCGCGCGACACTTCGGCCATGTTCAGCAGCGAGCCGGCGCGCGCCGCCAGCAGCGACAGCAGGCGCGGCATGTCGTGCAGGCCTTCGATGTTGGCGTAGTCGCGCACGTCGCGCTGCAGCAGGCTCGCAAGGTAGGAGCGAAACCACGCGTCACGCCGCTGCGGCTCGGCGCGATCCAGCGCCTCGGGGAAGCCGCCCGCCACCAGCCGGCGCACAAGATCGGCGCGGTCGGTCGCCACCGTGCGCCGTGCCCAGGGCCTGCTATCGAACAAGGCATCGACGAGATTGTGCGGCGAACCCTGGACTTCGGCCTGCGACAGAGGCTCGAGCGTCAGCACCTCCATGCGCCCGGCCAGCGATTCGGACGCCGTGGGCAGCATGAACACGTTGGCCGAGCCGGTGAGCAGAAAGCGCCCCGGTACCGGGTGCGCGTCGACCTCGCGCTTGAGCGCGGGGAACAGCGCGGGTGCGGACTGCACTTCGTCGATCACGGTAAATGCCGCGGCGCCATTCACCAGCGCCGAAGGATCGGTTCGGGCCAGCTCGGCGATCGTCGGGTCGTCCAGCGTCAGGTACTGGCCGCCGCGCTGCTCGGCCAGTTGTCGGGCCAGCGTGCTCTTGCCCACTTGACGCGCGCCGCTGAGCAGCACGATCCGCGTATCGGCGAGCGCCGCCGTCACTTTGCGGGATATATTTCGCTGATACATGGCTGTATTATCGCCATCACATGGCGATATTTCAATGGGCCTGGAGCGCAAGCACAGCGCCGGACCGGCTTGGGCCGGGCGGGAAGCCGACGGCGTCGTGTCATGCGATCCTGACCACGCGCCGAACTGTTCCTCGCGACGCGCACAGACCATCGAAGCCGTTGAAGAGACCGAGGAAGGAGGCTGGCACGTTCAGACCGGCTGAAGAAGAGTGGATTCGTCTCGGCGGCCACAGCACCCGCCCCGCGAGGACAGATAATCCCGCACGCCCCGCATCGCACCCGCCATGACCTTCCTGATCCTGAGCTTCCTCACCTCGCTGGTCGTCACCCTGCTCGTCGTGCGTTCGGCCGAGCGACACGCGCACCACTCTGCGGATCACGACTTGTCGGGTCCGCAGAAGTTTCACTCGACGCCAGTGCCTCGCGTCGGCGGCGTCGGCGTCTTCGTCGCCATGCTGGCCGGCGTAACGCTGGCGCAGCTCACAGGCCGCACCGAGAC
>CAIKUF010000123.1 GCA_903830565.1 uncultured bacterium
CTTCAGAACGGCTGGTACGTGCAGCGCCACGCGCCGATGCTGCGCGTCGCCGTGCCCTACGGCGAACTCAGCTCCGAACAACTGCGCGCGCTGGCCCGCATCGCGCGCCTCTACGACCGCGGCTACGCCCATCTGACGACGCGCCAGAACGTCCAGTTCAACTGGATCCCGCTCGTGCGCAGCGCCGACGTGATGGACGAACTGGCCGCCGTCGGCATGCATGGCATCCAGACCAGCGGCAACTGCATCCGCAACACGACCGGCGACTGCTTCGCCGGCATCGCACCGGACGAGATCGTCGACCCGCGGCCCTATTGCGAGATCCTGCGCCAGTGGACGACGCTGCACCCCGAGTTCGCGTTCCTGCCGCGCAAGTTCAAGATCGCCGTCACCGGCGCGCGCGAAGACCGCGCCGCCACGGCCTGGCACGACATCGGCCTGCATCTGCACCGCAACGAGGCCGGCGAGGTCGGCTTTCGGGTGCTGGTCGGCGGCGGCATGGGCCGCACGCCGGTGATCGCGAGCGTCGCCGCGGAGTTCCTGCCGTGGCAGCAGATCCTCATCTTCATCGAGGCCATCGTGCGCGTCTACAACCGCTACGGCCGGCGCGACAACATGTACAAGGCGCGCATCAAGATCCTCGTCAAGGCCGAAGGGCAGAAGTTCTTCGACGCCGTGCGGGCCGAGTTTCGCAGCATCCTCGAGAGCGACGCCGACGGCTCGGCGCACCTCATCCCGCAAAGCGAGCTCGACCGCGTCGCGCAGTCCTTCGTCACGCCCACCGGCGTGGCGCCGCAGGCCACGAACGAGGTTCCGGTCGCGCCCGATGCACCCGTCGCCTACCGGCGCTGGCTCGAGCGCAACGTGCACGGCCACCGCGTCGCCGGCTACCGCGCGGTGACGCTCTCGCTCAAGCGCGCAGGCCAGGCGCCAGGCGATGCGACCGCCGAGCAGATGGAACAGGCGGCCGCGCTCGCCGACACCTTCTCGCATGGCGAGCTGCGTGTCTCGCACGACCAGAACCTCGTGCTGCCGTGGGTGCGCGCCAGCGAGCTACCGGCGCTGTGGCAGGCCGCTCGCGCGGCCGGCTACGCGACGCCGAACATCGGCCTCCTGACCGACATGATCGCCTGCCCCGGAGGCGACTTCTGCGCCCTCGCCAACGCGCGTTCGATCCCGGTCGCGGCGGCGATCACCGAGCGCTTCGAAGACATCGACGATCTCTACGACATCGGCGACATCGACCTGCACATCAGCGGTTGCATCAACTCGTGCGGCCACCACCACAGCGGACACATCGGCATCCTCGGCGTCGACAAGGACGGCAAGGAGTGGTACCAGGTCGCACTCGGTGGGTCCGACGGTTCGGCGCAGAGCGGCGCCGCCGTTGCGGCGAAGGTGATCGGCCCGTCGTTCGCGGCCGACGAGGTGGCCGACGCGGTCGAGGCCGTGCTCGCCACCTACCGTGCACAGCGCGCGAGCGGTGAACGCTTCATCGACACCGTGCGCCGCATCGGCATCGATGCCTTCAAGGCACCGGCCAACGCGGTGCGCCGCAGTACGGCCGACGTGGCCTGAAGCCGCAAGGAGCGAGCATGCGTTTCATCACCCTCGCCAAAGACCCCTGGCACGCGCTGGGCGGCGAAGACGGCCCGCCGGTCAGCATCAACCCCGAGGCACACCTGCTGCTCGACCTCGCGCAGTGGCACGCGGTGCGCGCGAACTGGCCGGCGTCGCTGCCGGTCGGCCTCAAGCTCGCCAACGACCAGGCCGTCGAGGGCATTGCCGCCGACCTACCGCGCTTCGCGCTCGTCGCCCTGCAGTTCCCGAAGTGGGTCGATGGGCGCGCCTACAGCCAGGCCAAACTGCTGCGCGCGCGCTTTCGCTTCGCGCGCGAGATACGTGCCACTGGCGACGTGCTGGTCGACATGGCACCGTTGCTGGAGCGCACGGGATTCGACGCCGCTGTGCTGCGATCGGACCAGTCGCTCGATGCGGCGCAGCGCGCGCTCGGCTTCTTTCGCAGCCACTACCAGGGCGACGTGCAGGGCAACCGGCCGCTGTTCGCGCTGCCGCCCGGCATGGCCGATGCGCTCGCCCGCGAGCCCGTGCACGCCTTCGTGAACGAGGGCGCGGCGATATGAGCGCGATCGCGCTCTACGCCCGCCCCACGCAAGGCTTCGACGACCGCGTTGCCCATGCGCGGGCGCTCCTGCACGCGGCGGCGGTGGAGCATGCCGGGCGCATCGTGCAGGCGACGAGCCTCGGCGCCGAGGACATGGTGGTCACCGACCTGATCGCGCGCCACCGCATCGGCATCCGCGTCGCGACGCTGGATACCGGCCACCTGCACGCCAAGACGCTGGCCCTGATCCCGCGCATCGAGGAGCGCTACGGCCTGAAGGTCGATATCTACTCGCCGAGCACCGAGACCGTGCTGCAGTTCGTCGGCCAGCATGGCGAGCGCGCGATGTTCGAGAGCATCGAGCTGCGCAAGGCCTGCTGCGCCGTGCGCAAGGTGGAGCCGCTCGCGCGCATGCTGGCCGGGGCGAGCGCCTGGGTCACCGGGCTGCGCCGCGAGCAGTCGGGCCAGCGCAGCAGCGTGCCCTTCAACCAGGAGGACGATCACGGCCGCATCAAGTTCAACCCGCTCGCCGACTGGAGCTGGGCCGAGGTCTGGCACTACATCGCGACCCACGAGCTGCCCTACAACCCGCTGCACGACGAGTTCATGCCCAGCATAGGCTGCACTCCGTGCACGCGCGCGATCGCCGTCGGCGAAGACTTCCGCGCCGGCCGCTGGTGGTGGGAGGGCGATGCGCAGAAGGAATGCGGCCTGCACGTTTCACCGCCTGCGGCCACGGCGACAGCGGGCGAAGCACTTTAGGCCGATGGGAACCGTCGTCTTCATCGGCGCCGGCCCCGGCGCTGCCGACCTGATCACCGTTCGCGGCGCGGCGCGCCTCGCGCAGGCCGATGTCGTGCTCTACGACGCCCTCGCCGACCCCGCGCTGCGCGAACATGCGCCGCACGCGCGATGGATCGCCGTCGGCAAGCGAGGCTTCAGCCACAGCACGGCGCAAGCGACGATCAATGCGCTGCTCGTCAAGCACGCGACCGTCTCGAACATTGTCGTTCGCCTCAAGGGCGGCGACCCGAGCGTTTTCGGGCGGCTGGAGGAGGAGATCACAGCGCTGTCCCGCGCCGGCATTGCGTGCGAAGTCGTGCCGGGCGTCACCGCGGCACTTGCCGCGGCCGCAGTCACGCTGCGTCCGCTGACGCGCCGCGGCACCCACGGGAGTGCCGGGCGCAGCGTGAGCCTGACGACGGCCCACACACGCGACGGCGCGCCTGAAGCCACCCGCACGGCCGACACCGAAGTCTTCTACATGGCTGGCAAACAGCTCGCTGCCTTGTCCAGGCGCCTGCTCCAGGCCGGCTGGCCAGCGGCGACGCCGGTCAGCGTGGTCTCGCGCGCCGGTTGCGCAGACGCCCGGCACAGCGATCACAGCGTCGCCACGCTGGCCCACGCGAGCCTGCTGCATGCGGGCAGACCGACCATCGTCACGGTTGGCGCGGGCGCCGAGGAATTGGTGCGGTCCGCGCGATGGACCGTCGCCATCGCTGACGCGTGCCGAGCCGAAGAGCTGAGGCCGTAAAATCTCGCCACTCTTCACCCGCGGCGTCCGCACGTCTTCAGCGTGGCACGCCTCACCTGCTTCAAGCCTGACCTATGACCCACGTCGTTCTCGAATCGTGCATCCGTTGCAAGTACACCGATTGCGTGGATGTGTGCCCGGTGGACTGCTTCCGCGAGGGCCCGAACTTCCTCACCATCGACCCCGACGAGTGCATCGACTGTGCGGTCTGCATTCCCGAGTGCCCGGTCAACGCTATCGTGCCCGAGGAAGACGTGCCGGCCGACCAGCAGCACATGATCAAGCTCAACGCCGAACTTGCGCCCACGTGGCCGAGCATCACCAAGCGCAAGGGTCCGCTGCCCGACGCCGACGACTGGAGGGACCGTATCGGCAAGCTGCCGGAGCTCAAGCGCTAGCCGAAGACGATCTGACATAATCAGACCGATTCGCGGCGCTGATGGCGCCGCGTTCGCTAGGGGTGTTGGCCTGCGACAGCAGGCCGACTGAGAAAGTCCCTTTGAACCTGACTGAGGTAATCCTCGCGCAGGGAAGCATTCACTCCAGCCCGCACCCATGGGCCCGTGTACGCCGACCTGCCAACAGCAGTTGGATGCACGCGATGAGCACCGCCACCCGTCTTGCTTCAGCCACCGCTGCCCTCGCCGCCTGCGTCGGCAGCGGCGCGGTGATCGCCCAGGCCGCGAGCGACAGCGCCGGTTCGGCCACCCTGCCCGCCGTGACCGTCGTCTCGCGCGCCGCGCCCGTGCTCAGCATCGGAGGCTGGGGTGACTTGCCGCTGTCGCAGACGCCGCTGCCGGCGAGCATCTACAACAGCGAGACGATGAAGGACTACGGCGTCCAGCGCCTGTCCGATCTGACGCGCCTGGACCCTGCGGTCAACGACGCCTACAACGCGGTCGGCTACTGGGATTCGCTTACGCTGCGCGGCTTCGTGATCGACAACCGCTTCAACTACCGCCGCGACGGCCTGCCGATCAACGCCGAGACCGCGGTGCCGCTGGACAACAAGGATCGCGTCGAGATTCTCAAGGGCATCAGTGGCATGCAGGCCGGAACGAGCTCGCCCGGAGGCCTCGTGAACTTCGTCGTCAAGCGGCCGACGGCCGAGCCGCTGCGGACCGGGTGGCTGCAGTGGCAGAGCGAGAACTCGTGGCTGGCGACGGCAGACCTCTCGCAGCGCTTCGGCGAGCAGGGCGCGTTCGGCCTTCGCATGAACGCCGCCTACGAGCAGATCAGGCCGCCGGTGAACGACGCTAACGGGCAACGTGCGCTGTTCGCGCTGGCGGGCGATTGGCGAGTGTCGGCGGACAGCCTGCTCGAAGCCGAGTTCGAGAGCAGCCGCCACAGCCAGCCGAGCGTGCCCGCGTTCAGCATGCTGGGCAACCGCATTCCGTCGCCGAGCGACCCGCGTATCAATCTGAACAACCAGCCCTGGTCGCAGCCGGTCGTGTTCAACGCCAACACCGGCTCGATCCGGTTTACGCAGATGCTGAACAACGAGTGGCGCTGGAGCGCGCAGATCGCGACGCAGCAGTTGCGCAACGACGACCGCATCGCGTTTCCGTTCGGGTGCAGTGCCGAGGGCAACTACGACCGCTATTGCAGCGATGGCAGCTTCGACATGTACGACTACCGCAGCGAGAACGAGCGGCGGCGCACCGATGCCGGGGAATTGGCGCTGCATGCTCAACTGGCGACAGGGTCGGTCATGCACGGCCTCAGCGCCGGCCTGCTCGGTACGCGCTTCAAGAGCACGTTTCAACGTCAGGCCTACAACGATGTCGGCAGCGGAAATGTCGATGGCAGCGTCACCTTGCCCGCCAACCCCGCGCTAACGGCAGAGAACACGAACCGAAACGAGCGTAGCACCGAGCTCTTCCTGCGCGATGCCGTGCAGTTCAACGACCGCTTCAGCCTCTGGCTGGCGCTGCGCCACACGGCGATCGATCGCCAGAGCGTGAGCACCGACGGCTCCGAAGCGACGGGCTATCGGCAATCCTTCAATTCGCCCTGGGTCGCCGCGAGCTATCGGATCGACGCCTGGCAGATGCTCTATGCGAGCTGGGGCCGTGGCGCCGAGTCCGACGTGGCGCCGAACCGCCGCCCCGAGTACGTCAACGCCGGCCAGGCCTTGCCGACGCTACAGAGCACGCAATTTGAAATCGGCCTCAAGGGCGCGCGTGACAAATTCACCTGGACCGTTGCCGCGTTCGACATCGTTCGCCCGGCGTTTAGCGACATCCCGGTCCCGTGCGAGGACGCGTACCCACTTCAGCGCTATCGGCGTCAAGCCGACGGTGACCAGCACCACACGGGAATCGAAGTCGGCGGCTCGCTGCGCAGCGGCGCGTGGTGGCTGGGCGGCGGACTGCAGTGGCTGCATGCGCTCGTCCGCGGAAGCGTAGTTCCCGGCATCAGCGGCCAGCGCCCGGTCAACGTCCCTGCGGCTTCGTTGAAGATGCAGCTGCGCTACACGGTGCCGACGATTCCCACCCTTCAGCTGGGCGCCGATGTCGCCGCAGAGAGCGACCGCACGCTGCTGCCCGACGACGGGGCGCAGCGCATCCCCGGCTATGCAGTGTTCGGATTGAACGGCCAGTGGCTACAGCGAACCGGCAACGCGACACTCACTTGGCGCGCCGGGATCGACAACCTGTTCGACCGCCGAGTCTGGCGGGGGGCACCCTACGAATTCGGGCACGTCTATCTGTTCCCCATGCCCGGCCGTACGGCACGCATCTCGGTCCAGGCCGATTGGTGAGCGCCCCGCGAAGCACCGTATAATTTGAGGCTGTTCCTCGATAGCTCAGTTGGTAGAGCGCCGGACTGTTAATCCGTAGGTCCCTGGTTCGAGCCCAGGTCGGGGAGCCACAGAACAACCGAGACGACACAAGGCCCGCGCGGTGAAATACCGCTCGGGCCTTCTGTCTTCTTGGCCCCAAGTCAGGGGCTGGCAAGCGCTACGGTCCGCACGGATCGGATGGTGCGCTGTCGGTTGCCGTCACTGAGCGTACGGCTGCAACCCGCGGGTCGCTCAAAGCCACGACCAAATGCGGCGCAGCCATGCGGGCGTGCGGTCAGGCCTTGGGCGGTAGAACTGGCGAAGAGTGGATGGCATCGTCGGACCTCTTGGGAAGTCAAACTGTATCTATATCCAGTGCTGTATGCAACTACAGTTTCTGACTTAGCGACAGCTTTTTCGATGGCGGCGGGCCGATACGTCGCACAGCGACATCGCTTGACGCAAGCCTGCGCCGACAATCGACAGTGCGGGCGGCTCAACCCTGTGTGACTCGATGGTCCTGCCCCGGTGCAGCCGAGCAGGCGCACCACGTCCTGCATCAAGCCTCAAGCCTCAAGCAAGCCAATGCCCCGACTGCATCCGCCTCAGAAATCCGCGGTCCTCGAGCTCCTGCCCTTCGTGGGGATCGCGCCGGCCGACATTTCGGTGCCGCATGCCGAGCACGAACTCTGCGCCGCGTGGGCTGACCTGAGCGCGCACTCTCAGATCGGATTCGACACCGAGTCCAGACCCACTTTCGTCAAGGGACAGGAGAGCGCCGGACCAGATGTGGTGCAGTTCGCAACGCCTTCCAGGGCCTACGTGCTGCAGCTTCGGCATCGCGGCTGCGTGGAACTCGCTCGTTCGGTGCTGACTGCAAGGGGCGTCATCAAGGTCGGCTTCGACCTGCGCCAGGACCAGACGCAATTGCTCCACCGGCTCGGCGTTCAAGCCAGTCCGCTACTTGACCTGGACCGGGTGTTCCACCGCGAAGGCTACCCGCGCTCTATCGGCATCAAGTCGGCAGTGGCCATCGTGTTCGGCCAGCGTTTCGTGAAGTCCAAACGGGTCGCGACGACCAACTGGTCGAACGAGAGGCTGGATGCTCGGCAGGTGCTGTACGCGGCAAACGACGCGTTCGTCGCGCTGCGCGTGCTTTACGCCCTGGGTCTGAATTCAGACGAGCTGCGCGATTTGGTGGTGGGCGGTGCAGGCTTCGAACCTGCGACCCCAGCAGTGTGAATGCTGTGCTCTACCCCTGAGCTAACCGCCCTGAATCGCGCCGCTCTGGGGCGTCGCGAAGCGGCAAATTATGCCATGGCCCTGCGCCACACCGTCTTGCCGCCGCTGGCCTTGTCAAGCGCTGAAAGCACCGCGTCGTGGGCCGCAAGTTCCTCGGCGCTGGGTTCGATCACGGGCAGCACGAAGGCCGAAAAGTCCACCGCCTCGGCAGACGCCTCACCACCTTGGCCACCGCCCAGATCGTCGATGACGAGCGAGTCCTGGCCGCGCGTCATGCGGATGTAGACCTCGGCCAGCAGCCCAGCGTCGAGCAGCGCGCCGTGCAGGTTGCGGCTCGTGTTGTCGACCTCGAGTCGCTTGCACAGTGCGTCCAGCGAGTTCGACTTGCCGGGGAACATCTCGCGCGCCATCAGCAGGCTGTCGGTGATGCGCGCGGCCACGGTCTCGAACTTCGGGCGCTCGAGGCGTCGAAGCTCCGCATTCAGGAAGCCGACATCGAAGCCTGCGTTGTGGATGATGATCTCGGCCCCGGCCAGGTACTCCAGCAGTTCGTCGACGACGCTCGCGAACAGCGGCTTGTCGGCCAGGAAGTCGTCGGTCAGCCCGTGGATGCGCACCGCGTCCTCGCTGCTCGGCCGCTCGGGGTTGAGATAGAAGTGAAGGTTCTTGCTAGACAGACGCCGGTTGAGCATCTCCACGCAGCCGATCTCGACGATGCGGTCGCCCGACTCGGGGCTGAGGCCCGTGGTTTCAGTGTCAAGGAAGATCTGGCGCATGTTGTGGTTTCGAATTCGGAGGCGTGAAGGTCCGCGTGCGTGTCTTCGCGTCTTGGTGAAGAGCAGGCCTCAACGCAACTCCCGGTCACGCGCCCACAACCAGATCGCGACTCCGGCGACGATCATCGGCACGCAAAGCCACTGGCCCATGCTGAGGTCGAGCGCCAGCAGGCCGAGGAAACCGTCAGGCTCGCGGAAGTATTCGGCCGTGAAGCGCAGCACGCCGTAGCCGACCAGGAACGCGCCCGAGACCTTGCCCCAGACGGCCTGGCCGCGACGGCCGACGTAGGCTGCCGGCCGGCGCGCATACCACCACAGCAGCGCGAACAGCAGCAGCCCTTCGAGCAAGAACTGGTAGACCTGCGACGGATGGCGCGGGATGCTCGACCCCGACTGCGGAAACACCATCGCCCACGGCAGACTCGGGTCGGCCGCCCTGCCCCACAGCTCGCCGTTGATGAAGTTGCCCAGGCGCCCCGCGGCAAGACCGGTCGGCACGCAGGGTGCGATGAGGTCGGTGACCTCGAAGAAGGTGCGACCGCGCATGCGCGCGACGAGCGCCATTGCAATGAGCACGCCCAGCATCCCGCCGTGGAACGCCATGCCGCCCTTCCAGACGGCGAAGATCTCGAGCGGGTTGCCCGCGTAATAGCCCGGCTTGTAGAACAGCACGTAGCCAAGCCGCCCACCGATGACGACGCCGAGCACGCCGTAGAACAGCAAGTCCTCGACCTCACGCAGCGTCCAGCCGGTGCGCACGAACGGCGCCAGCTTGACGCGCATCGAAGCCAGCCACAGGAAGAGCCCGAAGGCGAGCAGATAGGTCAGGCCGTACCAATGGATGGCGAGCGGACCGAGGTGGATGGCGATGAGGTCGAACTGGGGATGGGTGAGCATTCGCGTGGCAAACTGTGCAGGCCAGAGGATGATACGGCGCGGCTATAGTTTCTCCTTCGTGGCGACCCGAGCCGCCCCCTTCCGACTCCACCTCCCTGCAAGGCCGACCATGAGCATCAACCGCCGATCGAAGAACATCACCGAGGGCGTGGCCCGCGCGCCGAACCGCTCGATGTACTACGCGCTCGGCTACGAGGAAGGCGACTTCAAGAAGCCGATGATCGGCGTCGCCAACGCACACTCGACGATCACGCCCTGCAACTCCGGCCTGCAAAAACTCGCCGACGCGGCGGTGGCCGGCATCGAGGCCGCGGGCGGCAACGCGCAGATCTTCGGCACGCCGACGATCTCCGACGGCATGGCGATGGGCACCGAGGGCATGAAGTACAGCCTCGTCTCGCGCGAGGTGATCGCCGACTGCATCGAGACCTGCGTCAGCGGGCAATGGATGGACGGCGTGGTCGCCATCGGCGGCTGCGACAAGAACATGCCGGGCGCGATGATGGGCATGCTGCGCGCCAATGTGCCGGGCATCTTCGTCTACGGCGGCACCATCCTCCCCGGGCGCTACAAGGGCCAGGACCTCAACATCGTCAGCGTGTTCGAGGCCGTCGGCCAGTTCAGTGCCGGCAACATGAACGAGGAGGATTTCGTTCAGATCGAGCGCCACGCGATTCCGGGCAGCGGCTCGTGCGGCGGCATGTACACCGCCAACACGATGAGCTCGGCCTTCGAGGCCCTGGGCATGAGCCTGCCGTATTCGAGCACCATGGCCAACCCGCACGAAGAGACCGCGGCCTCGGCCGCCGTTGCCGCGCGCACGCTCGTCGAAGCCGTCAAGGCCGACTTGAAGCCGCGCGATATCGTCACCCGTAGAAGCATCGAAAACGCGATCGCGGTCGTGATGGCGACCGGCGGCTCGACGAACGCGGTACTGCACTTCCTGGCCATCGCCCACGCGGCCGGCGTTGAATGGAGCATCGACGACTTCGAGCGCGTGCGCCGCAAGACGCCGGTGCTGTGCGACCTCAAGCCTTCGGGGCGCTACCTTGCCGTCGATCTGCATCGCGCGGGCGGCATCCCACAGGTCATGAAGCTGCTGCTGAACGCAGGCTTGCTGAACGGCGACTGCATCACCATCACCGGCAAGACGGTGGCAGAGAACCTGGCCGCCGTGCCCGACGCGCCGCGCGCCGACCAGGACGTGATTCGCAGTCTCGCCGACCCGATGTACGAGCACGGCCACCTCGCGATCCTGAAGGGCAACCTCTCACCCGAAGGCTGCGTGGCGAAGATCACGGGCCTCAAGAACCCGGTCATCACCGGGCCGGCGCGGGTGTTCGACGATGAACAGTCGGCCCTCGCCGCGATCATGGCCAAGAAGATCGTCGCCGGCGACGTGATGGTGCTGCGCTACCTCGGTCCCAAGGGCGCGCCGGGCATGCCCGAGATGCTCGCGCCCACCGGCGCGCTGATCGGCCAGGGGCTGGGCGAGTCGGTCGGGCTCGTCACCGATGGGCGCTTTTCGGGCGGCACCTGGGGCATGGTCGTCGGCCATGTCGCGCCCGAGGCCTACGCCGGCGGCAACATCGCGCTCGTGCAGGAAGGCGACTCGATCACCATCGACGCCCATCGCCTGCTGCTGCAGCTCAACGTCAGCGACGAGGTGCTCGTTGCGCGCCGAGCGGCCTGGCAGGCGCCCAAGCCGCGCTATACGCGCGGCGTGCTCGCCAAGTTCGCCTTCAACGCCTCGAGCGCGTCGCTGGGCGCGGTGCTCGACAGGTTCGACTAGGCGGCGTCCCAAGGGCGCACTACTTGCGCTTGGGCGACGAGCCCAGCGCCTCCATGTTGCGGCGCCGACGCTCGGTGCGCTTGGCGTCCATGGCGTCCATCGCGCGCCGCTTGCTGTAGCCGCTGGCGTCGGCCCAGGCCCACCACACCACCGCGCAGGCGAACGGCGCCAGTACGATCCACCACGCCCACTGGCCGACCGGGCCGAACTCGGTCAGCTTCAGAACCAACAGCACGACGCCAATCACGATGAAGGCCATGGCCCGACTCCCTGTGAAGCCGAAGTGCGTTCACGCCGCACTCCTAGAATCGTGCGTACTGTAGTCGACCCTCGATCGCGAACCGAAGGCCCGATGCCGCACCCCTTTCCCGTCCTGATGGCCTTTGCCGGCGCGTTGCTGGCCAGCCCGGCGTGGGGCGACCCGCAACTGGCCGCCCGCAAGAACTGCATGGCCTGCCATCGGACCGACAAGAAGGTGGTCGGGCCCGCATACAAGGACGTGGCCGCCAAGTACGCGGGAAACAAGGGCGCCGTCGACATGCTGGCACGCAAGATCGTTGGCGGCGGTGCCGGCGTCTGGGGGCCGGTGCCGATGCCGGCCAACCCGCAGGTCAGCGAGGCCGAGGCAAAGCAACTCGCCGCCTGGGTCCTGTCGCTCAGGTAGGCCGCCCGCCGCAGTGTTTCGGCCGTTCAGGGCGCATTGCTGGCGATGGCCTCCAGCACCTCCCGGCCGAGCGCGAATCGAGGACCGTGCTTGCGCGCCAGTGCTGCCGCATTGGCCTCGAAGCGGGCCACGCCTTCGCTGTAGATGAACTGCATCGCACCGCCCGTCCACGGCGGAAAGCCGATGCCGAAGATGGAGCCGATGTTCGCGTCGTGCGTGCTCGTGAGCACGCCCTCGGCAAGGCAGCGCGCGGTTTCGATCGCCTGCCGGTAGAGCAGGCGCTGCGAGAGTTCGGCCACATCGGCCTGCACGCCCGGCTTCTCGAAGTGCGTCTTCAAACCCGGCCACAGCGTCTTGGGCTGCGCCGACGGGTAGTCGTAGAAGCCGCACCTGGCGGCCCGGCCGGGGCGATCGAAATCCTTGACCATGCGCTCGACCAGAGCCTGCGCTGGGTCGGCCTCGAAAGTCTTGCCCTCGGCGGCCAGGTCGGCGCGCGTCTGCTCGAGCACGTGGACCGAAAGCGCGAGTGAGGTTTCGTCGAGCACCGCCAGCGGCCCGACCGGCATTCCCGCCGCCAAGCCGGCATGCTCGATCAGCGGCGCGCCCAGCCCCTCGGCCAGCATCGCCACGCCTTCCATCACGAAAGTGCCAAAGACGCGGCTGGTGAAGAAGCCGCGCGAATCGTTGACGACGATGGGCGTCTTGCCGATCGCCAGCACGTAGTCGTAGGCGTGGGCGATCGCCTCGTCGCTGGTCTCGCGTCCGCGGATGATTTCGACCAGCTTCATGCGGTCCACGGGCGAGAAGAAGTGCAGGCCGACGAAGTGCTCGGGAATCGCGCAAGCCCTGGCCAGACCGCTGATCGGCAGCGTCGACGTGTTCGACGCGAAGATGCCGCCGGGCGCCAGCATGCGCTCGGCATCTTCGGTCACCATCGCCTTGAGCTCACGCTTCTCGAACACGGCTTCGATGATCAGGTCGCATCCCTTGAGGTCCGCCACGTTCGCCGTCGACGTGATCAGCGACAACATGCGCGCCTTCTGCGCCTCGCTGATCCGTCCCCGTGCGACGGCCTTGGCGCCGAGCTTCTCCGTGTAGGCCTTGCCGGCACTCGCCAGTTCCAGGTTCACGTCCTTGAGCACGCACGCGATGCCGTGCGACGCGTTGGCGTGGGCAATGCCCGCCCCCATCATGCCGGCGCCCAGAATGCCGACGCGCGTCGGCTTCCAACGCGCGAACTTGCCCGGGCGCGACTTGCCCGAGCGGATCGCGTTCAGATTGAAGAAGAACGCCGTGATCATGTTCTTCGCGTTTTGGCCGGTCATGATGCGGGCCAGCTTGCGGCTCTCGATGCGGGTCGCGGTGTCGTAGTCGACGAGCGCGCCTTCGACCATCGTCTCAAGGATCGCCTGCGCCGCCGGGTAGATCCCGCGCGATTTCGCGGCCAGCATCGCCGGCGCGACGACCAGCCCCATCGCGACCTTCGGGCTCGTCGGCGTGCCGCCAGGCATCTTGTAGTCCTTTTGATCCCACGGTTGCGCCGCGTTCGGGTTCGCGGCGATCCACTCGAGCGCCAGCGCCTTGAGTTCGTCGGCGCTGCCCGCCAGGCCTTGCACCAGGCCGAGTTCGAGCGCCTTGCGCGGATTGAACAGCTTGCCCTCGACGAGGTAGGGGTTGGCGCCCATTAGGCCGAGCATGCGCACGGTCTTGGTGATGCCAGTGGCACCCGGGATGAGACCCAGCGTCACCTCGGGCGTGCCGAACTTGATCTTGAGGTCGTCGAGCGCGAAGCGCGCATGGGCTGCGAGCGCAACTTCCCAGCCGCCGCCGAGGGCTGCGCCGCACAGCAGCGCGACGACCGGGCGGCCCAGCGTTTCGAGGCGGCGAAAGCTCTTCTTCAGCGCCTCAATGCCCGCGAAGGCCGCGGGCGCGTCGGCCGCCGTCAGCTTGAGCACGCCGTACAAGTCGGCGCCGGCGAAAAAGGTGGACTTTGCCGACGCAAGGAGCACGCCCTTGATGCGCTCCTTGTCGCGCTCTAGTTCAGCCGCAGCCTCGGCGAGATCGAGCTGCCACTGCTGCGTCATCGTGTTGACGGGCGATCCGGGCTCGTCGAACGTCAGCGTCGCGATGCCGGCGGCATCGACTTCGTAGTGGATGTTCTGCATGGAAGTTCAGACCCTCTCGATGATCGTGGCGATGCCCATGCCGCCGCCGACGCACAGCGTGACCAGGCCGCGCTTGAGTTGCCGTCGCTCGAGTTCGTCGAGCAGCGTGCCGACCAGCATCGCGCCGGTGGCGCCCAGCGGGTGGCCCATCGCGATCGCGCCGCCGTTGACGTTGACCTTGTCGTGCGAAACACCCATCTCCTTCATGAAGCGCATCGGCACCGCGGCAAAGGCCTCGTTGACTTCGAAGAGGTCGATGTCGTCGATCGTGAGGCCGGCCTTGGCGAGCGCCTTGCGCGCTGCCGGCATCGGGCCGGTAAGCATGATGGTCGGGTCGGCGCCCGAGAGCGCCGTCGCGACAATGCGCCCACGCGGCGTGAGCCCGAGCGCCTTGCCCTTCTCCTCGCTGCCGATCAGCACCGCGGCCGCACCGTCGACGATGCCCGAGGAGTTGCCCGCGGTATGCACATGGTGGATGCGCTCGACCTCGGGGTAGCGCGACAAAGCGACCGCATCGAACCCCATCGCACCCATTTCGGCGAACGACACCTTCAGCGCTGCCAGGCCCTCCATCGTCGTGCGCGGCTTGATGAACTCGTCGCGCTCGAGGATGGGCAAGCCGATCGCGTCGTCGACCGCCAGCACCGAGCGGTCGAAGCGCCCTTCGGCCTGCGCCGCCGCCGCGCGCTGCTGCGAGACGAGCGCGAAGGCGTCGACATCCGCGCGCCCCCAGCCCGCGAGCGTTGCGATCAGGTCGGCGCCTATGCCCTGCGGAACGAAGCCGGTGCTGGCGTTGGTCTCCGGGTCCTGCGCCCACGCGCCGCCGTCGGAGCCTATGGGTACGCGCGACATGCTCTCGACGCCGCCGGCGATGACCAGGTCTTCCCAGCCGCTGGCAACCTTCTGCGCGGCGAGGTTCACGGCTTCGAGCCCGGAGGCACAGAAGCGATTCACCTGCACGCCGCTGACCGTATGGGGCCAGCCGATCTTGAGCAGCGCCGTCTTCGGCAACACCGCGCCCTGCTCGCCGACCGGCGAGACGACACCCATCACGACATCATCGAGCGCGCTGGGGTCGAAGTCGTGGCGCTTCTGAAGCTTGACCAGAAGGCCGCCGAGCAGATCGACCGGTTTGACCTCGTACAGGCTGCCGTCCTTCTTGCCCTTGCCGCGCGGCGTGCGCACCGCGTCGAAGATGAATGCCTGAGCCATCGCGCGTCTCCATTGAAAACCGCAAAGAGTATAGACTTTACGCAAAGCAGGTGCTTGGTATAAATCGGACGCCATGATCGAACGCACACTCTTCAACGCCGACCACGAGGCCTTTCGCGACAGCCTGCGCCGCTTCATTGCGCGCGAGATCGCGCCCTTCCACGCGGCCTGGGAAGACCAGGGCTACGTCGACCGCGACGTATGGCGCAAGGCCGGCGCCAACGGCCTCTTGTGTCAGACCATGCCCGAGGAATACGGCGGCGCGGGAGTCGACAGGCTGTTCGCGGTCGTGCAATTCGAGGAACTGACGCGTGCCGGCTGTAGCGGCATCGGCTTCTCGCTGCACTCCGAAATCGTCGCCCCTTACCTGCTGCGCTACGGCAACGAGGAGCAGAAGCAGCGTTGGCTGCCGCGCCTGGCGAGCGGCGAGGCGATCGGTGCGATCGCGATGAGCGAACCCGGCGCGGGTTCGGACCTGCAGGCGATCAAGACCACGGCCGTTCGGCGGGGCGACCCCTACCTGCTCAACGGTTCGAAGACCTTCATCACCAACGGCTGGCACGCCGACCTCGTGATCGTCGTCGCCAAGACGCAGCCGGATGCCGGCGCCAAGGGCACCAGCCTGCTCGTCGTCGAGCGCGGCATGCCGGGCTTCGAGACCGGCAAGCGCCTGAAGAAGCTCGGCCTCAAGGCGCAGGACACGGCAGAGCTGTTCTTCGACAACGTCAAGGTGCCGGCGTCCAACCTGCTCGGCGCCGAGAACAGCGGCTTCATCAGCCTGATGCAGGAGTTGCCGTGGGAGCGGCTGCAGATCGCGATCGCCGCGGTCGCGAGCGCGCAGGTGGCGATCGAGCGCACGGTGGAATATGTGAAGAAACGCCAGGCCTTCGGGCAGGCGGTGGCGGCGTTCCAGAACACGCGCTTCACGCTCGCCGAGTTGCAGACGCAGGTGCAGATAGCGCAGGTCTTCGTCGACCGCTGCATCGGGCTCGTGCTGAAGGGCGAACTCGACACCGCGACCGCATCGATGGCCAAGTACTGGACGACCGACCTGCAATGCAAGGTCATCGACGAGTGCCTGCAGCTCTATGGCGGCTACGGCTTCATGTGGGAGGTCCCGATCGCCCGCCAGTTCGCCGATTCGCGCGTGCAGCGCATCTACGGCGCTACGAACGAGATCATGAAGGAAGTCATCGCGCGGGCGATGGGCTTGCCGGCGCGATGAGAGCGACGCACTCTGACGCTCGGCCGGCGGCTTGCGGCACACGCGCCCGATGAGCGCGCTGCATCCATTCGTCGACCACACCGCGCCCGCCCGCCGCCCACGCGGTCGGCCGCGCAAGACGCTGGACGAGCGCGACGAAGGCAACCGGCGGCAGGACTTGCTCAAGGCCGCCGCGCGGCTGTTCCGGCGCAAGGGCTTCGGGGCCGCGACCACGCGCGATATCGCAGCCGCGGTGGGCATGCACTCGGGGTCGCCGTTCTATCACTTCAAGAGCAAGGGCGTGCTGCTCTACGCGGTGATGGACGAAGGTATGCGCGCCGCCCTGGCGCGACAGGCACGGGCGCTCGAGCCCGATGCCGAACCCGCTGCCGCGCTGCGCCAGCTGATCCGCACCCACTTCGACACGCTTCACGGGCCGGGGCGCGACTTCATCCCGGTCATGCTCTACGAGTGGCGCTCGCTCAACGCGCGCCAGCGCGCCGCGATCTCTCGCCTGCAGCGCGACTACGAGGCCGCCTGGGCGCCGGTGCTCGACGCGCTCGCCGCCAGCGGCCAGTTGCGCGGCGACGTGGCGCTGGCCCGGCTGCTGATCTTCGGCGCGCTGAACTGGTCGGTGCAATGGTTCAACCCGAAGATGCGCGCATCGCTGGACGACGTCACCGACGCCGCGATGGCGCTCTTCATCCACGAGGAACGCATGTGAGCTATCAATCCGCATTCGCGCCCGGCCTGTTCAAAGGCCAAGTCGTCATCGTCACCGGCGGCGGCTCGGGCATCGGCCGCTGCACCGCGCACGAGTTGGCCGCGCTCGGCGCGACGGTTGCCCTCGTCGGGCGCAGGGTCGACAAGCTTGAAGCCGCGCGTGCCGAGATCGAGGCCGCAGGCGGGCAAGCCTCGGTGCACGTGTGCGACATCCGCGAGGAAGACCTCGTCCGCGCGACCGTGCAGGCGGTGCTCGCCGCGCACGGCCGCATCGACGGCCTCGTCAACAACGCCGGTGGGCAGTTCCCGGCGCCGCTGGTGGCGATCAGCGCCAAGGGCTGGGAGACGGTCGTTCGCAATAATCTGACCGGCGGCTTCCTGATGGCGCGCGAGTGCTTCGCGCAATGGATGCAGGCGCACGGCGGCGCGATCGTCAACATCATCGCCGACATGTGGATGGGCATGCCCGGCATGGGCCACAGCGGCGCGGCGCGCGCGGGCATGCTCAACTTCACCGAGACGGCAGCGCTCGAGTGGGCGCCGGTGCGCTCGAACGCCGTCGCGCCGGGCGTGATCGCGAGCAGCGGCATGGACAAGTACCCGCCCGAGATGGGCCCGCTGATCCGCGGCATGACGAAGCACATTCCAGCACGGCGCCTGGGAACCGAGAGCGAGGTCTCGGCGGCGATCGTGTTCCTGCTCTCGCCGGCGGCTGCGTTCATCTCAGGCGCCTGCCTGCGCGTCGACGGCGGCTCGCCGAACGCCAAGCGCGCCTGGCCCGAGGTCGGCAACGGCAAGTCGCCCGCCGAGTTCAACGGCTTCCATCTGGCCTCGAAGCCCAAGGTGCTGCAGGGCGATTGAGGAACGCGCCGTATGAAGTTCACGCCCGAACACGCGCTCTTGCGCGACCGCGTGCGCGCCTTCGCCTCGCGCGAGTTCGTTGCTCACGTCGCGCACGCCGCGCCAGTGGGTCGTCTGAGCGTGGCCACGGTGACAGCCCCACGGCCGACAGCGGGCAGCGCAGCGCCACCGGCGACGGGCGCTCACAATCGTCCACTGGCGTGATCGGTTGCCGGTCGCGCACCCTCAGGAAGCCAACGCCACCATGACGAAGACCCACTCGACCGCGGCGACCGCGCCCCCTGCGATCCACTTCGATTCGGAGTTCGCGGCCAAGCTGGCGTCGCTGTTCCAGGACCTGATCGTCTTCAATCAGACGCTGGGCTTGAAGATCACCGAAGTCACCCACGACGGCGCCAAGGCTTGGCTGCCGATGCGCCCGGAACTGATCGGCCACCCAACCCACCAGCGCCTGCACGGCGGCGTGATCAGCGCGACGCTGGACGCGCTGGGCGGCCTGGCGGTGATGGCCGCCGTCGGTGCGCGCCATGCGGACGAACCGGCCGATGCGCGCCTGGCGCGCTTCGGCAAGCTGGGCACCATCGATCTGCGCATCGACTACCTGCGCCCGGCCATCGGGCCGAGCTTCACCGCCGAAGCGAGGGTGATCCGCCTCGGCAGTCGCGTCGGCACGACGCGGATGGAGTTCTACGACGCCCAGGGCCGGCTGCTGAGCACTGGTGCAGGGGCTTATATCTGTTGGCGCCGACCGAAAACTGAGCCACTTTTGAGGGTTGTGCCGACCCAAAACTGAGCCAGGTGAACGACTACCCTGCTGCATTTTTGTGCAGCAGAGGACACGGAGTGATCACCATGGACATGATTGGCACGATTCGGCGTTTGCATAGCCGGAAGAACAAGTCGCAGCGCGAGATCTCGCGCAGCACAGGGCTGTCGCGCAACACGGTTGCGAAG
>CAIKUF010000124.1 GCA_903830565.1 uncultured bacterium
GCTACGCACCCGATCGGGCCGCGCTGTGCCGCCCTGGCGGCGTTGCTCCTCGTTGCAGGCATTGAGCCTTCGCCTCGTCGAGCCTTGCCAGGACGGCCCATCGCGGCCCGCTCGGGCGCGTTCAGCTGCGGCTTCTAGGATGGCTCGCACCGCGCTCGTCGCTCCGCAGCGCAAGAGCGCGACAGCGAGCGCGCCGCGCCGCACCGGAGCGCGGGCGGCGGCGGCGCAGGCGACGCAGGGTGCCATCCTGCGCGCGGCGACCAAGGTCTTTGCCAAGCACGGCTTCGCGGGCGGCAGCGTCGAACAGATCTCGAAGGCGGCGAAGTCCTACGACCGCATGATCTACTACTATTTCGGCAGCAAGGAGGCGCTCTTCATCGCCGTCCTCGAAGAGATGTACCGCCGCTTCAACGAGGCCGAATCCAAGCTCGCGCTGAGCGCCGACGAGCCGCTGGAGTCGCTGACCGCGGTGATCCGCTTCATGTGGAGCTACTACGAGAAGAACCCCGAGTTCATCACACTGCTCAACACCGAGAACCTGCACCGCGGCAGGCACATCTCGAAGTCGCTGCGCGCGCGCGAGTATTCGTCGACGGCGATCGAGATCCTCGGCCGCGTGCTCGCCAGCGGCGCCGCCAAGGGCTTGTTCCGCAGCGAGACCAGCGCCCGCGACGTCTACCTGATGATCGCCGCGATGGCCTACTTCTACCTCTCGAACCGCTATACGCTGTCGGCATTCCTCGGCGAAGAGCTCGACACCGCGGCGGCGAAGGCGCACTGGGAGGCCTTCGTCATCGATGCCGTGATGCGCACCGTCGCCGCGGCGCGCGATTGAAACGAAGCCACGAAGGAGACATCGCATGGCAGACGCAGCAAGCAGCGGCAAGTCGGGCAAGGTCGTCATCCGCAACATCGGGTTGCTGCTCTCGGGCGACCTCGACCGGCCCATCCTCGACGCCGACACGGTCGTCATCCATGACGGCGTGATCAGCGCGGTCGGCAAGGAGGCCGATTGCGACACCGGCGGCGCCGACACGCTGATCGACGCCCGCCGCACTTGCCTCGCCCCGGGCCTGATCGACAGCCACGTGCACCCGGTGTTCGGCGACTGGACGCCGCGCCAAGGCCAGATCGGCTGGATCGATTCGACGATGCACGGTGGCGTGACGACCATGATCTCGGCCGGCGAAGTGCACCTGCCCGGCCGCCCGAAGGACATCACCGGCCTGAAGGCTCTCGCGATCACCGCGCAGCGCGCATTCGACAACTTCCGCCCCGGCGGCGTGAAGGTGCTCGCCGGCGCGCCGGTGATCGAGCGCGGCATGGTCGAGCAGGACTTCAAGGACCTGGCCGACGCCGGCGTCAAGCTGCTCGGCGAAGTGGGCCTCGGCTCGGTGAAGGCCGGCGAGGAGGCGAAGACCATGGTCGCCTGGGCGCGCAAGCACGGCATCCAGAGCACCATCCACACGGGAGGGCCGTCGATTCCCGGCTCGGGCCTGATCGACAAGGACGTGGTGCTCGAAGCCGACGCCGACGTCATCGGCCACATCAACGGCGGCCACACCGCATTGCCGCTGCGCGACGTGTGCGAGCTGTGCGAGCGCTCATCGCGTGCGATCGAGATCGTGCACAACGGCAACGAGCGCGTCGCCGTCGAAGCCGCGCGCGCCGCCTTGCATCTCAAGTGCCCGCACCGCGTCATCCTCGGCACCGACGGGCCGGCCGGGTCGGGCGTGCAGCCGCTGGGCATCTTGCGCATGATCGCTTTGCTGTCGAGCTTGGGCGGCATCCCGGCCGAGCAGGTGTTCTGCTTCGCGACCGGCAACACCGCGCGCATGCGGCGCCTGAACTGCGGCCTCGTCGAGGTCGGCCGCGACGCCGACTTCGTGTTCCTCGACCGCGCCCAGCACAGCGCGGGCCGCACGCTGCTCGAGAGCGTTCAGCTCGGCGATATTCCCGGCGTCGGCATGGTGATGATCGACGGCATCGTGCGCTGCGGGCGCAGCCGCAACACGCCGCCGGCGACCGAGATCCCGGTCGTCGTCACCGGCGCGCATTGAGAGAGCGTTGAAGCGCCTCGTCTTCAGTTGCGAGCACGGCGGGCGCGAGGTGCCGCCGGCCTACGCCGAGCACTTCGCCGGCCACGAAGCGCTGCTCGAGACGCACCGCGGCTGGGACCCGGGCGCGCTCGACCTCGCGCGCCAGATGGCGGGCGCCTTCGGCGCGCCGCTGTTCGCGTCGACGACGACGCGCCTGCTCGTCGACCTGAACCGCTCGCCGGGTAACCCAACGATGTTCTCGGAGCTCACCGCCGCGCTGACGCCCGAAGAGCGGCAGCGCGTCATCGACGAACACTACCGCCCGCACCGCAGCGCGGTCGAGGAGCACATCGCGCGCCGCATCGCCGGCGGCGAGCAGGTGATCCACATCGCATGGCACAGCTTCACGCCGGTGCTGCACGGCGAAGTGCGGCGCGCCGACGTGGCCTGGCTGTACGAACCGCAGCGCAACGCCGAGGTGGCGCTGTCGCTGCACTGGATCGCCGAACTCGCGCGCCGCGCGCCCGGCCTACGGCTGCGCCGCAACTACCCCTACCACGGGCGCGGCGACGGCCTCAGCTCGACGCTGCGCAAACGCCACGCGGGCGACGCGCTGGTGACGATAGGCATCGAAGTCAACCAGCGCATCGCGCTGCAGGGCGGGCGCGAGTGGGCTGGGCTGCGCACCAACCTCGGTGATTCGCTGGCGGCTGCGCTGGCCCGGCCGCCGCATCACTTTGCGCGTTAGACTCTATCCGCAAATGAGCTAAAGCCCAGAAGATTCGAGCCGCGCACGTGCCCGTCGTGGCGGCTTGGCGGGGCGCGCAGCGACTCCGCGCTGACGCGCTGCACCGACGGCTATGCTCGCGAGTAAACAAGCCTCGGAAAAATATGGCGGTCGCAAACCAACTCGCGCGAATGGTGTACTTCATGCTGACCCGTGCGAAAAGTGCGTCGCCCAAGGCCGCGCTCGTTACGAGCAACTGCAGCGCCAGCAGACCATCGCCGCGCTCGGGCGAAGCGCTGCCTCCCCCGGCCTCCAGCTTGCCGCTGCCGCCGCCTTCAGACCGCCGCCTAATCAAGCTCGTGCATCCAGAGGAACGCCCATGAACCCTTTCCCAGAAGAAACCCAAAGCCAGCTACTGCGGGCCTTCCGCCGGGCTGTGACGGAAGTGCCCGCTTACCGTGAACTTTGCGGGGAGCAGGGCGTGAGTGCCGACCAGATTGTTGATGTGGAATCCTTCTCGCATTTATGCCCATTGCTAAGAAAAGCCAACACATTCGACCGGTTTCCCATTGGCGAGCTGTGCGTCGGCGGCGAGCCAGGCGAGTTGGCCAATGTGCTCACCAGTTCCGGCCACGATGGGAAAGAGAGGTTTTCCTTTGGACTGGCCGGCAGGGAACAGGTTGCGTTGAGCGAGTATTTCATCGATTTGGCAATGGATGAGGCTTTCAAAATCAAATCGCTGAAAACACTGGGGATCAATTGCCTTCCGATGGGTGTGTTGTTCACATCGCAATGCATGACCGTTGCCAACACCAGTGTGCGCGAAGACATGGCGCTTGCACTGATACAGGCATTTGGTAAACCTGAATCCGTGACCTCCGCCCCACTTGACCGGTTTTGAGGTTCAGCGTGACTGCGAGTATCTACAAACTGCTGGAGGCGAGTCTGGAATTTGCCGCGCGGCGGGCGGTAGGCCCGGTTTTGCTCGCTTGGGCGCGGCCTA
>CAIKUF010000125.1 GCA_903830565.1 uncultured bacterium
CGCGGCCAGGGTCGCGGCGAGCGCGGCGTCGACCTCGGCCTTGCGCGAGACGTCGCAGTGAACGTAGATCGCGCGCTGGCCGCGCGCCGCCTGTTCCGCCGCGAGCGCTTGCCCGCGCGCATCGTCGATGTCCCACAGCGCGACCGCCGCACCATCGCGCGCGAGCCGCTCTGCGCAGGCCGCGCCAATGCCTTGCGCGGCGCCGGTGACGATGGCCACCTTGTTCTCGAAGTCGAACCGCGTCTGACCCATGGTGCTTACTCCGAAATTAGGCCGTCTTGGCGCGATCGAGCCAGACCTCCAGCCCCTGCGCGTTGAGCTCGAGGTCCATCGCGAGCAGTTCCAGTACCTTGTCGTCGGCGATCCTGCAGCCCTGCACGCGCACGCGGTCGAGGTACAGGCGCGCGAGGCGGCGCTTGAGTTCGGCGTGGCGCTCCGGCCCCGACCCGTGGCAGCCCTCGGCGAGCGCCACCATGGCGTCGATTTGCTCGAGCAGCACCTCGCCGAGCCGCGCCACGTCGCCGACGCAGCCGTAGTGCGTGAGGTACATGCGCTCGGGCGCGAGGCCGAGCATGCGGCGCACCGATGCCTTCAGCGGCTCGGGGTCGAACTGCACCGGCGTCGAGGTCGGCAGCATCCAGGGCCGGCCGTCGACATCGAACTCACGGTACGAGAGGCCGAACGCGTCGCCGGTGAAGAAGCCGCGGCTGCGTTCGTCCCAGATCACGTGGTGATGGCGCGCATGGCCAGGGGTGTCGAGGAAGCGCAGCGTGCGCCCGGCGAGCTGCAGCGTCATCTCGTCGTGCGTGGCCACGACGCGCTCGGCCGCCACCGGCACCAGCGTGCCGTAGGAGCGCGCCATCTCGGCCTCGCCGTAGACGGCGCGCGCACCCTCAAAGAGCGCAGTCGGGTCGATCATGTGGCGCGCGCCACGCGAATGCACGACGAGCTTGGCATTGGGCAGCGACTGCATCAACAGCCCGGCGCCGCCGGCGTGGTCGAGGTGTACATGGGTCACGATCAGCCAATCCACATCCTCGGGCGTGACGCCGGCCACGGTCAGCGCGGCCAGCAGGCGAGGCCGTGCGTGGTTGGTTCCGGTGTCGACGTACGCCGCGCGCCCGTTCTCGACGATCAGGTAGGAAGCGTCGAAGCACGGCCTGTGGAAGCCGGTGTCGATGACGAAGATGCCGTGCGGCAGCGCCTGCACGTCGCCCTGCGCCGATGGCGGTAGGGTCATTTCGTGTCCAGGGTGAGTTTGACTTGCGGCGTCCACGGCCCGTCGTCGGGGCCGGCGACGCGCAGCTTGGGGTCGCCGAGGAACAGGCGCTCGCTGGCCAGGCCCTTGGCGATCAGCGCGTCGCGCACGGCGAGGCCGCGCTGCAGGGCGAGCTCGCGCATCGCCTCGGGGCCGATACTGACGTTCTTGCGCAGCAGTTCTTCCATCTCGGCGGTCGAGATGTCGGACTGCATGCCGATCATGTTGCGCGGCTTGCCCGCAATAGCGGTCTGCCGGTAGACGGCCTTGACGAGGCGCGCGCGCTCGGCCTCGGTCAGCGCCGGTGAGGCTTTCGGCGCGGACGCTGCGCCCGACGCGCGCAACTCCTCACGCCGCTGCTCCTGCAGAAGACGCTGCTCGACCGTCGCGCGCTGCAGGGCCTCGAACTCGCCGGAGGGGTCGGCCTCGCCGACGACCGTCATCTTCAGCGCCGGCCGGTCTTCGAGCGCCTTGGCCACCTTGGCGATGGCGGCGTTGCCGGCGTCGGTCGGCAGGCTCGTTCCGGCCTGGAAGGGTACGCTGCTCAGGTCCGGCCCGCCGCCGCCAGAGAGCAGCGAGAACGGCGCCGTGATCGCCTTCGTGAGCAGGTTGATGATGACCTTCCAGATGATCGGGCCGACGCTGAACTGCGGGTCGGCGAGCGTGCCGGTGACGGGCAGGTTGATGTCGATCACGCCGTCCTTGTCCTTGAGCAGCGCAATGGCCAGGCGAACGGGCAGCTTGGTCGCGCTCGGGCTGTCCACGTGCTCGCCGAAGGTGAGCTGGTTCAGGATCACCTGGTGGCTCGCCTCGAGCTTGCCATCGGGATCGATCTTGTAATGCACCTCGACCGAGAGCTTGCCGCGCTCGATCGCATAGCCCGCGTACTTGACCGAGTACGGGGACAGCGGTGCGAGCTCGATGTCGGTCGCCTTGGCCGTGACGTCGAGCTCGCGCGGCGCGGCGTTGGGGTTGATCTTGCCGCTGATCTCGAGCAGGCCGGTCCCGGCGACGCGCCCGCTGAGCCGTAGCGCGGCCGGCTCGGCGACGCCGTAGCGGAACGCGCCGACCTCGCCCTTCAAGTCGGTCAGCGCAGCGCTGTAGTTAGGTTTGACGAAGCGGTCGCTGTAATCGACGCGGCCACCCGCGAGGCGCAGGCCGCCGATGCTGAGCTCCAGCGGCAGCTTGGCAGGGGCGGCGGCAGGCGCCGAAGCAGCCGAATCGGCCGGCGCAGACGCTGGTGCGAAAGCGCCTGCCACCACCGCCGAAGCGGCATCAGCCGGACGCCGTGGGGCGACGTCGCTGAGGTTGAGACGGCCCTGTTCGGTCAGCACCAGGCGCGCATAAAAGTCGCTCAGCGTCGCATCGTGGATCGCAACCTTGGGGGCGGCGCCGGGCGTCAGCGAAGCCTTCACACCGTTCAGCGCGAACGCCTGCCAGCTCAGCAATTCGCGGTCGCTGTCGGCCTCGCCAGCGGCGCTGGAGCGCGCGTCCAGACGCAGGTCGCCAAGCAGCACGTCGCCCGAGACCTGGGCGCTCAGCCCGGCAGCGGTCACCTGCTGCAGCGCCACGTCACCGCGAAAGCCTGCATCGGCGCGCCGCAGCCTAACGCCAAGATCATGCGGCAAGTAGGCCTGGACGGCCTGAACCGGGAAGTGCTCTATGCGCGCCTTGCCGCTCGCGAGCAAGGGCTGCATGCCGACCTGGCCGCGCCACTCGATCAGCCCCGGCTTGAGGCCGGCACTGGCTTCGCCGGCATCGGCAATGCGCGCGCTGAGCGTGATCTCCGGCTTGCCGACCAGTTGCGGCCCGCGCACTTGCAGGCCCTTGATGCCCAGGCGCAGTTTGTCGATCTGGATTTGCACCTTTTCCGCCGACGCACCGCCACGACTGGGCCCGGGCGCGGCATCGATCCAGCGCACGCTGCCGTCGTCGAGCGCGAAGTCGTCGAGCCGGAATTGCCAGGTCGCTTGCGCGGCATTGCGCACCAGCACGCGTTCGCTCTCGGCCAGCGGCGTCGCGCCGGCCAGACGCATCAGGTTGATCGTGCCGTCGGCCGAGCGCTCGGCGTGAACCTGCGGGCGCTGCAGTTTCGCGCTCGCGACGGCGATGGCCTGCGCCGTCAGGTCGACCGTCACGCCGGCCAGTAGCAAGCGCTGCAGCGCGAGCGTCTCGCCGCGGTGCTTGCCCACCGACGGGTCGTCGGCCGTTACCGCGTCGAGCGTGATCTGGTCGAAGCTGGCGGCGATGCGCTGCGCCTGCGAAGGCGTCGCCGCGGCCCACTCGACCTTGCCGCTCGCCGCGCCGGTGCCCGTCACCAGCACGTGCGACGAGGCGTTGACGTAGGGCGCCATGGCGGCGAGCGACAGCGCAGAGAGGTCGACCTTGGCCGTCGCCGCTGCCGTCGTCGCCTGCCCCTCGAGCGCGAGCACGGCCAGCGTTGCCGAGGTGTCGCCCTGCAGCCTGAGCGTGGTCTTGAGCGAGAACGGCATCGGCGCAGTGGATGGCAGCGCGACTTGCTGCGCCGACAGCGTCAGGTCCGCGAGCACCCAGCTCGACGCCGGCTTCACGGCGGCGTCGTCCCACAGCACCTTGGAATTCGCGACTGCCAACGAGGCCAGGCCGATCCGCCATGCCGCGCCGGGCTCGGGCGCGGCGGCTGGGGCAGGCGCGGGTGCCGCGGCGGGCGTCGGGGCCAGCCGTTGCAGGCTGAGCGCGCCGTGAGAATCGCGCGCAACGTGCAGCGCCAGCCCATCGATCTGCAACGCGCCAAGCGCGACCTTGCGCGCCAGCGGTTGCACGTCGCTCAGCGCCAGCGAGAGGTTCGAGAGCGCGAGCAGGGGCGCGCCGCCCGCCTCGGTCAGCGCAAGTTCGCTCGCGCCGACCGTGCCGCGCAGGCTGACGGTTGCGCCGCCTTCCTCGGGCGCCGCGAAGTCGAGCGCCAGATCGGCGCCGACGCGTCCGTGCTGCAAGCGCACCGGCAACGACTCGGGAACGTAGGCCGCGTACTTCTCGAGGTCCAGCGCGCCCACGCGCAGCGCCAGCGTGCCGCGGCGACTGCGCGCGAACGGCACCGCCTGCGCGCCGCTGTCGAAGGACGCGCCGTCGAGCGTGAACGCCAGACGCGGCTGGACTTCCACTTCGACCTGCGACGGCAGGTTGGACAGGAAGGGCAGCGCCAGCGTGAGCCCGCTCAGATGGTGCTGGCGATGCACGGGGCCATCGTCGAAGACGAGGTCGCCGCCGGTCAGTTCGACGTTGTAGATCGCGCCGCGCGGCGGCTCGCCGCGCGGCCCAGCATCGGGTTTGGGGGCCAGGCGCTGGAGGATGTCGTCGATGTCGTAGCGGCCTTCGGCCGTGCGCGCGAGGCGCAGCTTGGGCGCGTCGATCTGCAGCGACTCGACGACCGGAGCTAGCCGCAGCAGCGAACGCGCGTCGGCGTCGATGGCGACGCGCGCGACCTGGAACTGCGGTGCGCTGGCGGCCGAGCCCGGCGCGGCGGCGATCGCGAGGTCGCTGACTGTCAACTGCAGTGACCACGGATGAAAGGCGACGTCGCCGATCGTCACCTGGCGTCCGAGCAAGGCCGTCAGCTTCTCCTCGGCCTGCCACTTGACGAGCGGTGGCACGGCGAAGAAGGCCACCCCCCACAGTACCAACAAGGCTCCCACCGCCCACAGCAAGCGTTGCATCCAGCGCATCGGCTTCTCCTTCGACGGCCCCGATGTTGCCATGCCTTTCGAACACGCATCGACGGCCGCCGCAATGAAGAAGGGCCCGCAAAGCGGGCCCCGTTTCAGTTGCCGTGGCCGACTCGCCTATCGGCTGTAGCCGCCCGGACGGGCGCGTTGGGTCTTGAAGCCACCCGGCTTGGCTCCGGGCGCCGAAGGCTTGCGCGGCGCGAAGGCGTTGCCACGCGGTTCCGCTGCGCTGCGATCGAACGAAGTGCGCGGTGCCGCGTCGCGATGCGCGTGCTGGAAGGGCGCGCGGTCGCGGGGCGCGAAGCCTTCGCCGCCGCGCGGCGCGAAGCGCTCGTCGCCACGCGGCTTGAAGCGTTCGCCGCCACGCCCGGCGAAAGGCTTGCCAAAGCTCTTGCCAGGTGCGCCTGGGCGGCCGCCGAAGCGATTCTCGGGGCGCGCCGCGACCAGCCTCGGCTCGGGGCTCTTGGGCTCGAGGCCGGCGATCGTCGCGACCGGGATGTGCTGCGTCGTGAATTGCTGGATGCGGCGGATCATGCCGCCGTCGCGGCGCTCGGCCAGCGTCACGGCGAGGCCGTTCTTGCCCGCGCGACCGGTGCGGCCGATGCGGTGAACGTAATCCTCGGGCTTCATCGGTAGGCCGTAGTTGATGACGTGGCTGATCGTGCGCACGTCGATGCCGCGCGCGGCGACGTCGGTCGCCACCAGCACGCGCAGTTCGCCGCGGCGCAGGGCCGTCAGCGTGCGCGTGCGGCGGCCCTGCGGCATCGCGCCGTGCAGGGCGGCCACCGAGTGGCCCATCTCGGCCAAGCGGTCGGCCAGGGAGTCGGCATCGCGCTGCGTGCTCGTGAAGACCAGCGCCTGCTCCATGTCGCGCAGCGTCAATATGTGGTCGAGCAAGGCGTTCTTGTGCGTGCCGTTGTCGGCCCAGTGCAGGCGCTGCTCGATGTTGGCGTGGGTGTCGGTGTGCGACGAGACGTCGACCTTCTGCGCGTCGCGCAGCAGTTGCTGCGCCAGGCGGCCGACGTGGCCGGCAAAGGTGGCGCTGTACATCAAGGTCTGACGCGCCTTGGGCGTGTGCTCGGCGATGGTCTGGATGTCGTCGATGAAGCCCATGTCGAGCATGCGGTCGGCTTCGTCGAGGACCAGGATCTCGACGTTGCCCAGCACCGCCTTGCCGGTCTGCAGGTGGTCGAGCAGGCGGCCCGGCGTGGCAATCAGAATGTCCAGCGGGCCGCGCAACGCCTTGATCTGCAGCGGGTAGGGAACGCCGCCGAGCACGGTCGCGACGCGCAGGCCGGGAACGTGGCGGCCGTAGACGGTGGCCGCCTTGGCGACCTGCAGCGCGAGTTCGCGCGTCGGCGCCAGCACGAGCACGCGCGGGCCGTAGACGACACTGCGGTCGCGCCGCTGCGTTGCTTCGGCGGCGCGGGCCGCGAGCACGCGCACCAGCGCCGGAATCACGAACGAGGCGGTTTTGCCGCTGCCGGTGGACGAGGCGACCATCAGGTCGCGCCCGGCCAGCGCGGGCGGGATGGCGCGCGCCTGGACCTCGGTGGCGTTCTCGTAGCCGGCGTCGGCGAGCGCGCGGGTCAGGGTCTCGGGAAGCCCGAGGGAAGCGAAGTTCAAATCGAAACTCATCATGCACTTTCACAAACGGTGCCGCAGCGCACCGCCATGCGGCGCGCGTAGTGGCACCCGCGAGCCCGTGGACGGGACCGCTGGGACAAAGTCGCTGCAAGAAAGCTCCGGTGCACATCCGCTGTGGGAGGCGGCCGGATCAACAGTCAAAGCGACGGCATCGCCGCCGACCGTGGACCAGGTCAGAGTGACATGGCCGCTACCCGAAGGAACTCGAAGTACCGCTTGTGCCTGGCCATGAAGCCGATGCGCGCGAGACGGACCCGAAAAGGGTCGAAGGGGATGAACGAAACGACCTGGACGTATCCGGGCCGAAGCTAGCATTTTAGCCGAGTTCGGGTTTCTGCGGAGGCGTGCTCTAGAATCGCGCCTTGGTCGGCAGTTCACCCAGGCGTTGTCGCGCGAGAGTTTCGCGAGCTAAACCTGCCCTAGCACCCCGAGTCCGGTCACGTTCCCTGCGTGCGCCCGGCTGGAAGTCGACAACCACCAGCCCCCGATCCGGGCCTTTCGCGCACGCGGCAACGGAGACCCCATTCCATGACCCGTGAAGCCATACCTTTGGTCGCGCCTGATATCGGCGCATTTGCCCGCGCCCTCGGGCGCTCGCTCGCAGAGCGTCACGCCGACAAGCCCGAGCCGCCCGGCCACGTCGAGATCTTGAACCTGCTCGCGCGCGCCGCCGGTCGACGAAGCTACCAAGCCTTGCGCGCCGCAGCGCGGCTGCCGAATGCGGCGCCGTCGGCCGACGATGCACTGGCGGCGCCCCCGCTGACGCCGGCCGCGCGCAAGGCATTGACGCAGTTCGACGCCCGCGGACGGCTCGTGCGCTGGCCACACAAGTACTCGGTGCAACGCCTCGCGATGTGGGTGTTGTGGACGCACTTTGATTCCAAGCGCGCCTACACCGAGCGCGAGGTGAACGAAATCCTCAAGCTCTGGAACACCTGGGGCGACCACGTCACACTGCGGCGCGAACTCATCAACCACCGGCTGCTGACGCGCAAGAGCGACTGCTCGGAATACCGCAAGCTCCCGGCCCGACCCGACGACGAGGTGCGCTGGCTTCTGCGCGCTTGGCGCGAGCGGACGCGACAGAACGCTTAGCGCCCTTAGCGCCGGCACCTCACAGCGCAAGCAGGTGCTGCCGGTAGTACGCGAGTTCCTCGATCGACTCGTGGATGTCGGCCAGCGCCGTGTGCGCCTGCGCCTTCTTGAAGCCGCCCATGATGGCCGGCTTCCAGCGCCGCGCGAGTTCCTTGAGCGTGCTCACGTCGAGGTTGCGGTAGTGGAAGAAGCGCTCTAGCGCCGGCATGGTGTTGGCGAGGAAGCGGCGGTCCTGGCAGATCGAGTTGCCGCACATCGGGCTCTTGCCCGCGGGAACGTATTGCTTGAGCCATTCGACGATGTGCGCTTCGACGGTCGCCTCGTCGAAGGTCGACGCCTTCACGCGATCGATGAGGCCGCTCTTGCCATGCGTGCCCTTGTTCCATGCGTCCATTGCGTCCAGCGTGGCGTCGCTCTGGTGGATGGCGAACACCGGCCCTTCGATGCGGGTCGCGAGCAGCGGGTCGGTGACGACCACGGCGAGCTCGATGATGCGGTCGCTGTCGGGGAACAGGCCGGTCATTTCGAGGTCGATCCAGACCAGGTTGTGCTCGCTCCGGGCGAGCGAAGGAGGGCTGGCGATAACGACGTCGGACACGGCGTCTCCTGTATGGGCTTCGAGCGCATTGTGGCAGGCGTCAGAATACGAGCCTAGATTCCTTGACCAGAGTGAATTTGACCTGATTGAGTCAAGTTTTTCTACGCCGCGATGTGTGCCTCGTCGCACCATGAATTGACGGCGGCTTCGGCGGCATGGAATTGCCGCAGCGCATTGGACGAACCGGCTGGCGCGACAGGTACGACTGGGGCCATGCCCGGACGCAGGATTCGCGCGTATACGCGGGTGTAGAACAGTGACCTTGCCCCTGAAGAACGTACTCCATAGCTGAAGCTGAAAATGTATTCAAGGAGCACGACAGATGAGCAACATGGCAACAAAAAGCAACCCGCAATGACCTACACACCGCGCCAATGCTCGCTCTGCGGCGCATTCGGAGTTCAAAGTTCGGCTAGACTGCAAGACACTGCCAGCGAGCGCGTTTCAACGCCCGCGACTTCGGCAGCGGAAGCGGCCAAAGATGTCAAACACGAGACGATGTGGCCTTAAAGCCGGTGCAGGTTGGGCTCTCGCTCTGGCGGCGGTCATTGCCATTGCAGGTTGCGGTTCAGTGGCCCGCCTGCCCAGCGTGCCGCGCGAGTTGCAGTACGAGGCATCGGTGCCCGGCATGCCCGGTATTCGCTACCGCGCGCCACGGATCGATGACCTGATGAAGGATCTGTTCATCACCGTTGAGCGCGAGAAGGCCGAGATGCGCCGCGACGGCTACAGCGGGAAGTTGCTGCCGATCAGCTTCCTTGCCATCTCCGGCGGCGGCGAGAACGGTGCTTTCGGCGCCGGACTGCTGGTTGGATGGACGGAACACGGCGACCGACCCGAGTTCAACTTCGTCACCGGGGTCAGCACCGGTGCCCTGATCGCGCCATTCGCCTTTCTCGGCCCGAGCTACGACGCGCAGCTCAAACGCCTTTACACGGAGATCACGGCCAAGGACGTGATGGAACTGCGCGGCGTGGTCGGCGCGCTCTTTGACGACTCACTGGCCGACAACCTTCCGCTGAAGAAGCTGGTCGAGGCCAACATCACGCAGGACGTGCTCGACGCGATTGCCGAGGAGTCGAGGAAGGGCCGCTTGCTGCTCGTCGCGACGACCGACCTCGATGCACAGCGCACCGTGTACTGGAACATCACGCTGATGGCCGAGTCGCGCAACCCGAAGGCACTCGATCTGATCCGCGAGATCCTCGTCGCCTCGGCCGCGATTCCGGGCGCACTGCCGCCGGTGATGATCGACGTCGAAGTCGGCGGCAAGGCCTATCAGGAGATGCATGTCGACGGCGGCACGACGCAACAGGTTTTTCTGCTGCCGGCGGAAGTGGCGCTTGCCGAAGTCGTGCGGCGCGAGCGAACGGTCTACGTGATCCGCAACTCACGCTTGGACGTTACCTCGACCGAGGTGCCACGCGATGCGCTGTCGATCGCCGGCCGGGCCATCGCGTCGCTGATCCAGACCCAGGGCGTCGGCGATCTGTACCGGATCGCCGAGCAGACGCGGCGCGTCGGCGCGAAGTTCAGACTGGCCTACATACCGGGCAGCTTCGACAAGCCGCTCCCGCAAGCCTTCGACCGTGCCTACATGAACGAGCTGTTCATCGTCGGCTATAAGTTGGGCGTTGCTGGCTATCCGTGGGCAACCAAGCCCCCCGGGCTGGCGGGCGACTGAGCGCGCCGTCTTGGACCGGTCATTGTCGGCCACCCGTGCAGACAGTGGCGCCAAGAAAGAGGGCGGCGAACCCGAAGGCTCGCTGCCCCAATGTTGCCCGACCTTACAGTCGAGCAGCCTTCCAAGTCGATCCGCGTCAGCTTGCCGAACTGGCCGCGCCGACGCGCGTTTGGGCGGTCGCCGTGTCGGGGGCGGTGCGGTGACCGACGATGACGACCCTCGGCAAGGTTTGCACCGCGACGACCGGCGCTTCGCGTTTCGCGGTCACGACCACGGTCGGCAAGTGCACGACGGGTAGGGCCTTGGACGCGTCGCTCGCATTGGCGACCGAAGCGGTCAGTTGCAGTCCCGTGCACAGCAAGGCAACGGCGGCGATCAGCGGTGCGGACGTGAGCGAGAAGCGGGTGGTCATGGCGGGCTCCTATGAAGTCGTCGATGGCGCATGCTTGCGTCGTCGATGGAGCCAGTGTCGGCATGACCGCGCCCGCTTGCACACGCGTTGCGATGCGTTGCGCTGCAGGAGGGTTGAAGTGCGGATTGCGCGGACGAAGCGCGCGCGGTGGCGTCGCTCCCCCACCGGTGACAGGGGCATACTGGTGACCCGAGCCTTCCTGCGCGAGGGCGACGCCGCGCCGGCGGGGAGCATCGAGCATCATGATCGACACGCGGGATCCGAGCACGTACTTCCAGCAGATCGTGCTCCGCAATGGAACGCCGGTAACGATCCGCGCGATCCGCCGCGACGACATCGATAAGGTCGTCGCTGCCTTTCGCAAGCTCGAGCCGCGTTCGATCTACACGCGCTTCTTCTCGTTCAGGAAGAACCTGAGCGCGGAGGAACTCGGTCGACTGCGGGAGACCGATTTCGTGCACGCCGTCGTGCTGGTGGCGGCGCTCGGCCCGGGCCCCGACGACGAACTGATCGGCGGCGGCAGCTACAACGTGCACGAGGGAACGCAGGCGGCCGAGCTGGCGTTCACGGTCGAGGAGGACTATCAGGGACAGGGCCTGGCCAGCACCCTGTTCGCGATCCTGGCCGACATCGCCCGCAGCCGCGGGATCACGCGCTTCGAGGCCGACGTGCTGCCCAGCAACACGCCGATGCTCGGCGTGTTCCAGCACAGCGGCCTGCCGATGCAAAGGCGGAGCGTTGACGGCGTCGTGCACGTCGTGCTGGATCTGCTGGCCGAACCCGCCGCGCCGACCGGCTCGGCGTGACGGGCGCGCGCTCAGCGGGCCGTAAGTCGTTGTCGCTTGATCGCTTCGCCGAGATCGATCACTGCCATCGCGTAGTAGCTCGACCAGTTGTAGCGCGTGATCGCGTAGAAGTTCGTCGTCCCGGCGACGTAGCTCGGCGCGGCGTCGCCGTTCTGCAGCTCGACGAGGGCGAGCAGGCCCTCGTGGCCTCGCGCCTCGGCGCCGAGATCTGCGCCGTGCTCGGCCAACTGCGCCGCACTGAACGTGGGCACGATGTCCGGCACGAGCAGGGTGGCGCGCTCGGCGGCGTCGACCGGCACGGCAATCGCGAAGCGCGTCGGCAGGCCGCGCTGCCAGCCGAACTCGGCCAGGTAGTGGGCGACGCTGCCGATCACGTCGGCGGCGTCGTTGCGCAGATCGATGCGGCCGTCGCCATCGAAGTCGACCGCATAGCGATTGACGCTGCTTGGCATGAACTGCGGCATCCCGAGCGCGCCGGCGAAGCTGCTTCGGGGCGCGAGCGGGTCGCAGGGCTCACGCTGCGGCGCGCCGCGGCAGAGCACGAACAACTGCTCGAGCTCGTCGCGGAAGAACGCGCTGCGGTCCTTGCGGCCGGGCGGGAAGTCGAATGCCAACGTCGCCAGCGCATCGATCGCGCGAAAGTTGCCCATCTGCTGGCCGAAGATCGTCTCCACACCGACGATTCCGACGATGATCTCCGGCGCCACGCCGTACACCTCCTCGGCCTGCTGCAGCCATCGCTCGTTGGCGCGCCAGAAGGCGAGCCCGGCCTTGATGCGAACCGACTCAACGAAGCGCGCGCGGTAGGCCGCCCAGTTCTTCGCCGTGCCCGCCGGGGGCGGCATGATGAGCTTGGCGACGCTGGGCTGGTAGCGCGCCGCTGCGAGTGCGGATCGCACCTGAGACGCGTCTAGCCCTTGGCGCCCGGCGACCTCATCCGCGAAGCGCATCACGTCGTCGCGCCGGCCGTAGGTCACCGCTTCCGCGGCGTTGTCGTCGCGCGCGGCTGTGTGCGGCTTCTTTGCCTTCGCTGCGCAGGCCGCCGGTGCCATCGCAAAGGCGATGCACAAGGCGAGCCAGAGCAGGCGTCGGGGCCGCGTGTGCGGGCGTGGGTTCATGCGCCGGATTGTCGCCCGGCCACGCGCTCGAGCTGCCGCGCCTCGCGGCGCAACGCGCGTGTCAGCGAGGCGATCGGGCGCGTGATCGCGTCCCGCCCGTAGCGTTGCAACTCGAGCTGCGACAGCAGCGCCGCCAGCGCATTGCCTTGCGCGCCGAAGCGGCTGTGCACGCGCCTGGCGAGCGTGCGCGGCGCCTCGTGGGCCGCGCTGGCAAGCCCCAGACGCTGCACGGCGCGCCGCACCTGACTGAACTGTCGCACCCAGGGGTCTTGCCGCTGGCGCTCCCACCAGGCCCAGGCTGCACCCGCGAGGCTGAACGCACTGATCGCGGCGATCAGCAGCAGCGCCAGATCTTCCCAGCTCGGGGACTGAAAGCCGATGTCCTTCAAGAGTTCGAACTGGCGTTTGCTCGAATAGCTGAGCACCCACTGATTCCAGCGGTTATTCACCGCCTCCCAGCCGTCGCGCAGCCGCCCGAGCAGGGCTGGGCTGACGCCGCCGAGCGCGTCGGCGATGAAGCCGGGCGCCGGCCGAAGCCTGCGGCTGCCGAGGATTCGTTCCGGGGCCACGGCGGCGGTCGGGTCGGCGCGCACCCAGCCGCGGCCGGCCTGCCAATATTCGGCCCAGGCGTGCGCGTTGCTCTGGCGGACGATGGTGTAGCCGTCCTGGGGCAGCTCATCGGCGCCCTGAAAGCCGGTGACCACCCGCGCCGGCACGCCCATCGCCCGCATCGCGACGACGAAGGCGGCTGCGTAATGCTCGCAAAAGCCTTGTCGCCGATCGAGCCAGAACTCGTCGATCGCGTTCAGGCCGCCATCTTCGGCGTAGACGCCGGGGGTTAGCGTGTAGAAGTACCCGCCGCTGCGGATGTGCTCCATCAGTGCGTTCGCCAACTGGTCAGCGGACGCATTGGCGTACCGCAGATCGGCGCGCAGCGCGGCCGCCCAGGCGATGGTGCGCGGGTTCGCGCCGGGGGGCAGTTCAAGAGCGCTCGCGAGTGAACGCGTCGATTCGACCGGTCCGTACTCGAAGGCCAGATACGCCTCGGCGTTCAAGCGCAGCCGATCGGTGATCGGTCGCTCGCTGCGCCATTGCAAGTCCGCCTGTTGATCGAACCGATAGCCTTCGACCTGTGGAGCGCGGTCGGTCGCTTCGAGCAGCGGCAGGACGGGAAGGCGAATGGGCTCCAGCGTCATCTCGTAGGTGACGGCGGGGCCGCGGCCACGCAACTGGGCCATGGGCCGCGCGCCGGAGGTGAACACGGCTCGCGCCGCCTGCCACTCGCGGCCATCGAAGCGGGTCAGCACCGGACCGCGGAAGTAAAGCGTTTGCGATGCAGGAGTCGCGCCGCCGGCAAAGCGCACGCGCAACGCGATGCTGTCGTCGGATGCCAGCTCGGCCAGGCTGCCCATCTGCATGGTGTTGGACAGCCCGGTCTTCGCCAGGCCGTCCTGCGGAACGCCCCACAGCGGCGCGATGCGCGGGAAGAGCACGAACAGCAGCGCCATGATCGGCGCCCCCAAGAGCGCGCAGCGCGCCGACAGCCCAGCCGCCTTGCGCAGTGCGGGCTGGCCGACCGGCATGTGCGCCAGCACGAGCGCGGTGAGCAGGCCCCACACGGCGATCAGCATGGCCAGCGCGACCAGCAGCGCCTGCGAATAGAGGAACTGCGTCAGGACGAGGAAGAAGCCGAGGAAGAAGACGACGAAGGCGTCGCGCCGGGCGCGCAGTTCCAGTGTCTTCAGCGCCATCAGCACGACCAGCATCGTCACGCCGGGCTCCTTGCCAAGCAGCGTGCGGTGCGTCCACAGCGTGAGCGCGGCCGACAGCAACAGCACCGCCATCAAGACCCAACGGCCGGGCAGGGCGCGTTGCGTCAGCGCGAGCCGTGCCCGCCACAGCAGCACGATGGCGGTCAGCCCCATGCACCACACCGGCAGGTGCGGCACATGCGGCAGCACTGTCCAGGCGATCACACCGAGCAGAAAGAGCGTGTCGCGCGCGTCGCGCGGCAGGTCGCGCCAGCCGGGCCAATGCGGCAGCTTGGACGATGTCGACATGACCGCCGTCATGAATGGGGCTCGGCCCAGCGTCTTGCTGCGCACATTGAACGCGCCGTCGAGCCGAATCGATGTTCTGCTTGCGGCTCGTTGCGGTCGTTCCTGCGCGCCGGCTCTGCCGCACGCGAATGTCGGCGCGCGATCAGGACGACGGGGCGCTCTGCTGCGCTCGTGTCCCCCGGCCCGGGCTCTGACCGGGCCTCCTCCTTTACCTCGCTGCGCAGAACGCCCCGCCGTCCCGATCCGATGCAGCGCTCGCTGTTGGCGGGCGCACGCCACCCGGGTGCTAGGCCGTGGA
>CAIKUF010000126.1 GCA_903830565.1 uncultured bacterium
CCCTTGCCCTTCTCGAACAGCAGGATGGCCATCCGCTTGCCGACGTTCTCGCGCGTGATTTCCTTGAAGATGCGCGAACCCTTGTCATCCAGCGTCAGGTGCACGGCCGGCTGCTGGTGGTCGTCGAAGCCGGGCTGGGCGTCGCGCAGGTTCTCGCCGGTCAGGATGACCTGGCGCTTGACGATAATGGGCCGCGCGCCGCGCTCGATGTAGCGCTCGGTGCCGAAGGGCACGGGGCCGGTACCGGCGGCGGCGGCAGCGGCTTCGGTGCTCTCGTCGACCATGCGCACTTCGAGCGTCGCCGTGCGGCCGATGATGTCCTTGGCCTTCGCGGTGTCCTGCACGCCAGGCAGTTGCACGACGACGCGGTCGGCGCCCTGCTGCTGGATGACGGGCTCGGCGACGCCGAGTTCGTTGACGCGGTTGTGCAGCGTCGTGATGTTCTGCTTGAGTGCGGTCTCCTGCACCTTCAGCGCAGCCGCCGGCTTCAGGCTGCCGCCGAGGACGAACTCGGCGCCGTCGGCGCTCTCGGTCCAGTCCATGTCGGGCATCTGGTCGGCGAGCAGCGTGCGCGCGGCGAGCAGTGTGTCGCGGTCGCGAAAACGCACCGCGACCGCATTGGCGTCGCGGCCGATGCCGGCATGGCGGATGTTCTTGTCGCGCAGCAGAGTGCGGATGTCGCCGGCCAGCGCCTCGGCCTTCTTGGTCAGCGCGGCCTTCATGTCGACCTGCATCAGGAAGTGCACGCCGCCACGCAGGTCCAGCCCCAGGTACATCGGCATCGCGCGCAGCGCGGTCAGCACCTTGGGCGAGCGCGACAGAAGGTTCAGCGCGACGATGTAGCTGGGGTCGGTCGGGTCGGGGTTGAGCGCGCGCGACAGCGCGTCCTTGGCCTTGCCCTGCAGGTCGGTATCGGCAAAACGCGCCTTGACCGAGTTGCCGTCGAACTGCACGAAATCTGCCGTCAACCCGGCCTGCGTCAGAATCTGCTCGACGCGGGTCGCGAACGACGCGTCGAGCTTGAGGGTGGCCTTGCCGCTGGACACCTGCACCGCAGGCGCCTCGCCGAACACGTTCGGCAGCGCATAGACGACGCCGACCAACAATGCGATCACGAGGATCGCGTATTTCCAGAACGGATAGCGATTCATCACGCCTCTCTAGGCTGCGTCGCGCGGCCGGGCGGCCGCTTGTGCAGCGAGGGTTCAACGGCGGCCCGCCGCCACTGCGCGCGGCGACGGACCGGGTTCCTACTTGATCGTGCCCTTGGGCAGCACCTGGATCACGGCCGTGCGCTGGACCTGGATCTCAACGCCATTGGCGACCTCGACGGTGAGGAAGGTTTCGCCGAGCTTGTTGACCTTGGCCAGCATGCCGCCGGCGGTGACGACCTCGTCGCCCTTGGCGAGGGCGTCGATCATCGCCTTGGTTTCCTTGGCACGCTTCATCTGCGGGCGGATCATCACGAAATACAGCACAACGAACATCAGCACCAGCGGCAGCATCCCGGTCAGGCTGGACAGGGGCGAGTCGCCGGCTGCGGTGGCGGCCGGCGCGGCTTGGGCAAAGGCTTCGGAAATGAACACAGTCGGTTCCTTGAGTGCGGGGTGCCTACAAGAGGCACGAACAACCGGTAATTGTAGTCGGCCGCCCTGCCGCAGGCCGGGCTGAGCCTTGTCCAACGTGGTATGAGCCTGAACGAGGGGCGTGTTTCCAACGAGGAATGAGCCTGAGCCAGGTGGCGTGACGCCGAGTGGGGGCGAGCTCCTTGATGCGTTGGAGCTCGACTGTGGTCGGTCCTGGCCGAGCGCCACTGTTGCGCTCGCCCTGGCACGCCGACTTGCGCAGCGTCTCGGCCGTACAGCCGATCCTGCCGGCGATCGACTCGATCGCAGCCCGCTGCGACGGGTACTGGTCCGTAGTATCGAAGACCATGCGCACCGCGCGTTCCATAACTTCGGGGGAAGACTTCGGGGACTTCCTCACGATGGCTCCACTCTCAATCGACGGAGCCTCCTCAAAGTCCGGGGCGGTTCACCTACTTGTCGGCATGAGATTCCTGAGGCTGTCCCCAGTATTTGTCGAACGTGATCTGCACCTTGAGCGGTTGGTTCTCGAGGATGCCAGTGAGCTCGGATGCACCCATGATGCTCGTATCGGCCAGGTAGCTCTGTAGCCATGGCAGGGGGTTGTCCTGGGTGAGTGGCTCGTACTCCACCTTGCTCAGGGGTCGCCCCA
>CAIKUF010000127.1 GCA_903830565.1 uncultured bacterium
TCCAGTTTCAGATTGACTCTCAGATCGTCAATCATGGTGCCTCGACACCGTCATCGGTCTGGAGAAGTCCCTTCGTATCTCGGACACGCAACGGCATGCCGCGCCTGGGCCTCATTTCATTCTGGCCCAGGCGCGTCACGCCGCTGCGCGCCGGTTAGCTCGAACGTTAGCCCGCACGGAAATGCCTTTTCTTGCCGCGTCAGAGCATTGCTTTCCTTACGGTCGGGCAGGTAGCCAATACCAATGCGCGAGCGCTGGCGAACTCGCTGCTTGGTTGCAGCTGGCAGCGTCCGTACCGTCGCCGGCCTTGATCGGCCAAGCGAGCCTATGAACTCGCCCTGGGCCTACAGCAGGTTGCGCTATCAAACCTTCTTCGTAGCCGCCCTGCGGCGCATCAGGCCAATTCCGGTCAGCCCGGCAGCCATCATTGCCAGGGCACCCGGCTCGGGCACAGCAGCGATCGTCACATTGTCGATGAAGGCAGTCCCGTCATACTGGTTGCCAATGCCTGTGAACTTGAGGATCACTGGCGACGAGGACGAGAGACTGAAGGTGGCAGAACGCGGGGCCCACGCCTGCTCGCCCGTTGTGAAGAAGGATGTGCTGGTCTGCGCGCCAAGGCTTACGTTATACGTCTGGCTATCGTAGCCCGCACGAGCGGCATCAACCCAACTGATCGTGTAGGTCCCTGCAGGCAGAGGGATCTCCTGCTCAATGAATCTGTTGTTCTGTAGACCGATGACCTTAGTGCCGTCGATGAGAGCACTATTGCCATGGCCGGCAGGGGTGCCCCAGGCAAAGCTGGTGGCCAAGACGCTGGCCGCGCTGCCCGACCAATCGCTTATGGTGCAGCCCGGAGCGCTGATGTAGCAGTAGTCACCAGAGGGAATCGACCCGTTCTCATAGCTTCCATTGGAAATAGACTGGGCCGATGCGGCAGACGCCGCCAGCGCTGTCGCAGCGACGACCAGAAGACAAAGCCTTGATGGATTTTTCATCTTGACGCCCACTCATTACCTGCGTTCAATTGTACGCGTGCTAGGCGAAGAATTGGGTACTCGTCGGCGCCGCGCAAGACCTCAACTGGCGCGCGTCGCCGCTGCGGTGCGAGGACCTCTCGCGCCTGCCCCCGGCGTTCGTCATCACCGCCGGCTACGACCCGCTGCGCGACGAGGCGCTCGCGCACTCGCAGCGGCTGAGCGACGCCGGCAACCGCGCGACGCATGTCTGCTTCGAGCGCCAGATCCATGGCTTCATCACGATGGGCAGGGTGCTCGACGAGGCGAACGCCGCGGTGTCGATGTGCGCCGCTGAAATGCGGCGCGCACTCGCGGCCTGACGCGCAGCGGTCAGCGCTGCGCGGCCGCGGCCGTGCGGCGCGCGCGCCAAGCGCCGAACAGCACGACGATGCCCGGCAGCAGGATTGCCGTCCAGATGATCTTCTCGAGGTTGTCCTTCACCCACGGCAGGTTGCCGAACAGGTAGCCAGCGAGCGTGACGCCGCCGATCCACAGCACGCCGCCGGTCACGTCGTAGAACGTGAACTTGCGGCGCGTCATCTGCGCGACGCCGGCAACGAACGGCGCGAAGGTGCGCAGGAAGGGCATGAAGCGCGCGGCGACGATGGTTGCGCCGCCGTACTTCTCGTAGAACGCATGGGCCTGGTCGAACGCGCGCTTGTTGAAGAAGCGCGAGTCTTCCCACTGGAAGACGCGCGGGCCGAAGTAGCGCCCGATCGCGTAGTTGCTCTGGTTGCCGAGGATCGCCGCCGCCGTCAGCAGCGCGAGCACCAGCGGCAGGTTCATCATCCCCGCGCCGCACATCGCACCGACGACGAAGAGCAGCGAGTCGCCGGGCAGGAAGGGCATCACGACGAGACCCGTCTCGATGAAGATGATCACGAACAGCAGCGCGTAGACCCAAACGCCGTAAGCCTGCACGAAATCGAACAAGTGCTTGTCGACGTGGATGACGAAGTCGAACAGATACGCGATGAAGTCCATAGCCGGGGATTATCCGTGCCCGCCCTTCCTACAATCGTCCGATGCATGCCGCAACGATCCTGACCGCGCGCCGTTCGATACGCGAGTTGCCCGACGAACTGGTGAGCCAGATCGCCGCCGGCGAGGTCGTCGAGCGCCCGGCCTCGGTGGTGCGCGAGCTGGTCGACAACGCGCTCGACGCCGGCGCAACCGAGGTGACGGTGCGCCTCGCGGGCGGCGGCGTGCGCGCGATCGTCGTCGAAGACAACGGCCAGGGCATCGCCGCCGACGAGCTGCCGCTGGCGCTGCGCAGGCATGCGACGAGCAAGATCGCGACGCTGTCGGACCTCGAAGGCGTGCTGACGATGGGCTTTCGCGGTGAGGCGCTGGCGGCCGTGGCGTCGGTGGCCGAGCTTGCCATCACCAGCCGCACGGCCGATGCCGCGCACGCGCAGCGCATCGATGCGCGCAGCGGCGAGCTCGCGCCGGCCGCGCGTGCGGTGGGAACCACCGTCGAAGTTCGCGAACTCTTCTTCGCGACGCCGGCGCGGCGCAAGTTCCTCAAGACCGAGAACACCGAGCTCGCGCATGCGCTCGAAGCGGTGCGCCGCCATGCGCTGACGCGGCCCGACGTGAGCTTTGCCGTCTGGCACGACGGCAGGCTGCAACAGCAGTGGCGCGCCGCGCGCGGCGAGGGCGCGGCCTTGCAGCGCGTGCGCGATGTGCTGGGCGAGGAATTCGTCACCCAAAGCCGCGCGGTGGCGACCGACCTCGGCCTGCTGCGCATCAGCGGCCATGCCGGAACGCCCGATGCGGCACGCTCGCGCGCCGACCTGCAGTACCTCTACGTCAACGGCCGCTACGTGCGCGACAAGCTGCTCGCGCACGGCGTTCGCGCGGCCTACGAAGACGTGCTGCACGGTGCGCGCCAGCCGTGCTACGCGCTCTTCATCGACATCGCGCCGGAAAGCGTCGATGTCAACGTGCACCCGACCAAGATCGAGGTCCGCTTTCGCAATGCGCGCGAAGTGCATCAGGCGCTGCGCCATGCGGTCGAAGCGGCGCTGGCGCCGACGCGAGCGGCGGATGCGGCGGTCTTGGCGCAGCCCGCGGCAGCGATGCCTGCGCCGTTCGGCACGCCGTGGCGTAGCACCGCAGCGCCGGTGCAGGCCGGCCTCGCGCTGGAGCAACTGGCGGTGCTGTACGCGAAGGAATCACCGGCGCCGTGGCGCGTGACCGCGCCCGCCGCGCAGCCTGCGGCGACAGCCGCCGATGCCGGCAACGACTGGCCGCTCGGCCGCGCGCTGGCGCAGATCGGTGGCGCCTATGTGCTCGCCGAGAACGCGCAGGGCCTCGTCATCGTCGACATGCACGCCGCCCACGAACGCGTCGTCTACGAGCGCCTGAAGGCGAGCCTGGACGGTACGGGCATCGAATCGCAGCCATTGTTGATCCCGCTCACTTTCGCCGCGACGGCGCACGAAATCGCGACCGCCGAAGCGCAGGCCGATGCGCTGCGCACGCTCGGGCTCGACGTCGCGCCGCTCTCGGCGGGTGTGCTCGCCGTGCGCAGCGTGCCGGCCGCGCTGGCGGGTGGCGACGGTGTGGACCTCGCGCGCAGCGTGCTCGCCGAACTGGCGCAGTACGACGCCAGCAGCGTCGTCCAGCGCGCGCAGCACGAGCTCTTGTCGACGATGGCGTGCCACGGTGCGGTGCGCGCGAACCGGCAACTGACTCTCGGCGAGATGAACGCGCTGCTGCGCGACATGGAGCGCACCGAGCGCTCGGACCAATGCAACCACGGCCGCCCGACCTGGCGCCAGGTGACGTTGCGCGAACTCGACGCGCTGTTCATGCGCGGGCGCTGAAGGGGCACCGGGTGGATCACAGCTTCGCCTCCGCCCTCGTGCTGCTGCTGCTGGTGCTCGACCCGCTCGGCAGCCTGGCGATCTTCATTCCGATCATGAGCAACGTCGCGCCGGCGCGGCGGCGCTGGGTCGCGCTGCGCGAGGCGGGCATTGCGTTCGGCGTGCTGTTCGCCTTCATGTTCTTCGGCGACAGCTTCCTGCGCGTGATGCGGCTTTCGGAGCGCTCGCTCGAAGTGGCCGGAGGCGTGATCCTGCTGATGGTCGCGATCCGCATGATCTTCGCCTCGGGCGGCACGGTCTACGGCATCGCGCAGGGCCGCGAGCCCTTCGTCTTTCCGCTCGCCGTGCCCTTGCTCGCTGGCCCGTCGGCGATGGCGACCGTGCTGCTGCTCGCGTCGCGCCAACCGGGTCGGCTGCTCGAATGGGTGGCTGCGTTGACGGTGGCGATGCTCGTCTCGGGCGCGGTGCTGCTGCTGGCCGAGCGCATCCGCCGTCTGCTCGGCGACTCGGTCGTCTCGGCGATCGAGAAGCTGATGGGCCTGGTGCTCACCGCGATCGCGGTCGAGATGATCCTGGCTGGGTTGAAGCGCTACTTCTTCGAAGCGGCGTAGCTGCGCGGCACGAAGCTCACATTTGTTTACGGCTGTATACAGATAAGGGGTATCCGCTTAGCTCCAGTGCGGCTACCATAACTGGATGAATATCCAGCATATCGCATCTGCGGTTGCAGGCAAAGACTACCCACGCAACTGGAGCGAGTTTTTGGACTGGTTCGCCA
>CAIKUF010000128.1 GCA_903830565.1 uncultured bacterium
GCCAGCGTCTGCCCGATCTCCTGCCGCGTGCCGCTGCCGCTGCGCGCCACTTCGTCGCGCAACTCGCGCTCGAGGCGCTCGCTGCCCACGCGGCCAGCCTCGCGCAAGGTCTCGGTCGCGCGTGCGAGTGCCGAATCGTCGGCTCGCCGCAGCAGCAGCCACAGCAGCAGCAACAGATTGGCAGCGGCCAGCGCGACGAGGAGCCCTTCGATCATAGGTCGATTGTCGCAGGGCAGGCGCGCGATGCCTCGCGCTCGCTGCAATCGGCCACCGGCAGCGCGGCGAAGCTCAGGCGCGGCAGACGATGCTCATCTGGGCCTGGTCGGGCTGCAGGTCGTAGCTGAGCACACCGGTGCTCAGAACCCAGTTCGGTGGCGCGTCGGCGCCACCGGTCGGCGCGTTGGTGCGCTGCCATTGGCGCATCACGGCATAGCCCTGCGGGCACAAGTGCGCCGCCTGCTCGGTCAGGGTGGCGATGCTGGAGCCGGTGAGGTCGAAGGCGAGATCGCCGGTATTCGTGGCCACGCTGCGCACCTGCACGCTCGTGCAGGCGGCGAGCGCTGTGGCCGACAAGGCGCCAAGGACGATCCGGATCTTCGACTGCACGGGCGAGTCCTCCACTTCAGGCATTGCGCCATTCTGTCGCCCGGTGGAGCACCCCATGGCCGCGAAATGACAGGCCTCTCGCGGCCAGATCCGCGCATCGGCCGCGCAGCCGCCGTCAACGCGGCCCGAGCACGCCCGGGTTGACCGGCGTCGGCGGCCGGCCCGCGCTCGGCCCGAAGCCGAGCGCGGCGATCAGGTTGTCAGCCGCCAGGTCGGCCATCGCGATGCGTGTCGCGACCGTTGCGCTCGCGATGTGCGGCGTAAGAACGACGTTAGGCAGCGTGAGCAGATCGGGGTGAACGTGCGGCTCGCCCTCGTACACGTCCAACCCTGCGGCTGCGATGCAATGCTGGCGCAATGCCGCGGCCAGTGCCGGGTCGTCGACGACGCCGCCGCGAGCGATGTTGGTCAGCGTCGCCGTCGGCTTCATCAGCGCGAGCTCGGCTGCGCCCACGGCGTGATGCGAAGCGGGCGAATACGGCACCACGATCACGAGGTGGTCGGCCTCGCGAAGCAACTGCTCCTTGTCGACGTAGCGCGCGCCGAGCGGGGCCTCGAGCGCGGGGTCCAGCCGCGAGCGGTTGTGATAGATGACCCGCATGCCAAAGCCGAGCGCCCCGCGGCGCGCGATGGCCTGGCCGATGCGGCCCATGCCGAGGATGCCGAGCGTCGCGCCGTGCACGTCGCTGCCGGTGAGCATGTCGTACGACCAGTGCTTCCACTCGCCCGCGCGCAGGAAGCGCTCCGATTCGGCGATGCGCCTCGCGGCGGCCATCATCAGCGCGAAGCCGAAATCGGCCGTCGTCTCGGTCAGCACGTCGGGCGTGTTGGTCACGATCACGCCGCGCGCGCTGCAGGCGTCGACGTCGATGTTGTTGTAGCCGACAGCCATGTTGCACACGGCGCGCAGCTCGGGGCAGGCGACCAGCAGCGCGGCGTCGATGCGCTCGCTGCCGGTCGTAAAAGCCCCGGCCTTGCCTTGCAGGCGGCGCGCCAGCTCGGCGCCGCGCCAGACCTCGTCGCCGGGGTTGGCCTCAACCTCGAAATGCTCCGCAAGCCGCGCGATAACGGCGGGGAAGACGGCCCGTGCCACGAGCACCTGCGGCTTCATCGTGAGGCCCGCCGTCATTCGAGAAAGCGCGCGAACTCGGCGACCGGCATGCGCTCGGTGATCAGCGAGTTCACTGCCGC
>CAIKUF010000129.1 GCA_903830565.1 uncultured bacterium
GATGCGCGGCGCCGAGGGCGTGATCGACCACCTCTCGCGCAAGCTCGGCATCCAGCCCGGCGAGACGACGGCCGACGGCCGCTTCACGCTGAGCACGGTGGAGTGCCTGGGTTCCTGCGGCACGGCGCCGGTGGTGATGGTCAACGATGCCTATCACGAGAACATGACGACGGCCAAGCTGGACGCGCTGATCGAGGGGCTGCCGAAATGACTGGCACCAAGCTGATCATGACCTTCCCGGTCACGGCGACCTCGCACCTGCTCTCGGAGTACCGCGCGCGCGGCGGCTACGCGACGCTGGAGCGCGTGCTGCGCACGATGCGTCCGGAAGAAGTGACGAAGGAAGTCGCCGCATCGGGCATCCTCGGCCACGGCGGCGCGGCCTTCCCGGCCGGCCGCAAGTGGGGCGTCATCAAGCTCAACGACGGGCAACCGCACTTCCTGTGCGCCAACGCCGACGAAGGCGAGCCGGGCACGTTCAAGGACCGCTGGATCCTCGAGAACGCGCCGCACCTGCTGCTCGAGTCGATGCTGATCTCGTCGTATGCGCTGCAGGTTCGCAACGCCTTCGTCTACATCCGCGGCGAGTTCGATCTGCCCTACCGGCGCTTGGCGGCGGCGGTCGAAGAGGCGTATGCCGCCGGCCTGTTCGGCGAGCGCATCCTCGGCACCGATTTCTCGTGCGACATCGTCATCTATCGCGGCGCGGGCTCCTACGTCTGCGGCGAAGCGTCGGCGCTGATCACGTCGATCGAAGGCAAGAAGGGTTACCCGCGCAACCGGCCGCCGCGCCTCACGGTGCGCGGCCTGTACCAGCAGCCGACGGTCATCAACAACGTCGAGACGCTGTCCAACGTCGCCGCCATCGTGAACCTGGGCGGCGAGGGTTTTCGCAAGATCGGCACCGCCAAGAGCCCGGGCACGCAGCTGGTCTCGATCTCGGGCCACATCGAGCGGCCCGGCGTCTATGAAGTCGAGTACGGCTACCCGCTGGCCAAGTTCATCTACGAAGACTGCGGCGGCGCGCTCGGCGGCGGCAAGGTCAAGTGCATCGTCCCGGGCGGCATCTCGACCAAGGTGCTGACGGCGGCGGAGATCGAACCCGTCACCTACGACCATGCGTCGCTGTCCGCGGCCGGCTCGGGCGTCGGCTCGGGCGGCATGGTCGTCATCGCCGAAGGCACATGCATGGTGCGGCTGCTGCAAGTGCTGCTGCGCTTTTATCACCACGAATCGTGCGGCCAGTGCACGCCGTGCCGCGAAGGCATGGGCTGGATGCACCGCATCATCGACCGCATCGTCGCCGGCGAAGGGAAGATGGACGACATCGACCAGTTGATCCGCATCTCCAAGGCCAACGACGGCACGACGATCTGCGGCATGGGCGACGCCGCGGGCTACGCCACGCTGGGCATCATCGCCAAGTATCGCGACGAGTTCGAATACTTCATCGAGCACAAGCGTTCGCGCCTCGGTGGGCGGCTCGAAGTCGTGACCGGCAGCCCCACGGACGCCGCCAGCGGCGCCCGCCCCCCGGGGGGGGCAAGTCATTCTTGGGGCGGCCCGGCGAATGACTTGGTGGGTGGCAGGCCATGATCGAGTTCTTCATCAACGGCAACCCCGTCCAGGCCGAGGACAACCAGACCGTCATGCAGGCGGCGAAGGCGAACGGCTACTTCATCCCCTACTTCTGCTGGCACCCGCAGCTCTCGGTGCCGGGCAACTGCCGCATCTGCATGGTCGAGGTCGAGGCCGACGGCGGCGGCTGGCTGGACATCGCCTGCAACATGCCGGTGACGCGCGGAATGCGCGTGCTGACCGACTCCGAGAAGGTGCGCGCACGGCGCAAGGAAACGCTGCAGTTCATCACCCTCAACCACCCGGTCGACTGCGGCATCTGCGACAAGGCGGGCGAGTGCACGCTGCAGGACTACCACTTCGAATACAACGGCTCGCCGTCGATCTCGCGCGATGCCAAGGTGCACGCGACCAAGCACTTCCCGCTCTCGGGGCGCATCACGCTCGACAACGAGCGCTGCATCATGTGCACGCGCTGCGTGCGCTTCACGCGCGAGATCTCGAAGACGAATTCGCTCGGCGTGATCGACCGCGGCGACCATTCGCTGATCCGCCCGGTCGGCGACGACAGCTTCGAGCACGACGCCTACTCCGACAACGTGGTCGACCTCTGCCCGGTCGGCGCCTTGCTCTCGCGCCAGTTCCTGCACAAGGCGCGGGTCTGGTACTTGTTGCCCACGCCGTCGGTCTGCCCCGGCTGCGAGCGCGGCTGCAGCGTCAACATCTGGCACCGCAAGGCGGAGTGGAAGCTGCACTCGCTCGACACGCGCCAGAACGCGCGCATCGACCGCGTGACCCCGCTCGAGAACCCGGCCGTCAACGGCCCGTGGATCTGCAACAAGGGGCGCGACCTGGCGCAGATCTTCGAGCGCGCACGCGCCGAGCAGGCGATGCAAAAGGGCAGCCCGGTCGAGCTCGCCGCCGCGATAGCGAGCGCACGCGCGCTGATCGCCGCCGCCAAGCGCCCGGTGGCGCTGGTGTCGAGCTGGGCCTCGAATGAGGAACTGACGGCCTACGACGCCGCGCTCGGCAAGCGCTTCGCGAGCCACGTCAAAGCCGACTGGCAGGCCGCGCCGGGCGAGGTGGTCGAAGACGAGGTGTTGATCCGGGCCGACAAGAACCCGAACGGCGCCGCCGCGCGTGCGCTGTTCCCGGCCCTGCCCGCTGACGCCCGCAGCGCCTTCCCGTCCGATTGCGATCTCGTGCTGGTCTGGGGCGAGGGTTTCAGTTTCGCGCAGTTGCCGCCGAAGGCGAAGATCATCTACCTCAACGCCTGGCTACAGCCCGAGAACGGCCACGCCGACGTGTTCCTGCCGATCAGCGTGCAGACCGAACGCAGCGGCCACTACACGAATTTCAAGGGCGTCGTCAGCGCCTTCGAGGCCTGCTTCGCGAAGAAACCCAACGTGGCCGACGCCGAGGCGCTGTTCGCCGCCATCGCGCCCGCCCAAGGGGAAAGAGGATGACCCCCAAGCTTGCGGCTGCGCCGCTTCACTGCC
>CAIKUF010000130.1 GCA_903830565.1 uncultured bacterium
GCCCGCATTCGTCGCTGGACAAGAAGACCCCTGACGAGTTCTACTTCGCGACGCTGCCGGCGATCGAACAGGCAGCATGAGCGGTGAACACGAGTTGCCCACCGCGTCGGTCGTGCGTTCGTCGCAAGCGCCGCCCGCCCGCCGCCGTGGACAACTCTTCACCGAGGCCAAACCCGCAGGGATCCACTTATCGAAGCCGGTTCGGTGTTCAGACAAGCGGAGCCACCTCTGTGCATCCGCCTGCCGAAGATTCTCTGTCAGCTTGACACTGGCCACGCCGTGACCCGGGAGACAAGCTCGAACATCAATCGTCGATCCGTGGTGCAGCTTTTGGGCCAAGTCACCAACAACCGTGATGGCACGGTATCTGGGGTTGGCCTGTTCAATCATCAGGAAGACCTGCTGCTCGGTGAAGTCCTGGACCTCATCCACAAAGACCGCTTGGTAGAAGGGCGCTTCTGTGAGCGCTGCCAATCCGCCTTGTTTCAGTCCGCGACTCAGCAAGTGACCGATGCACAGCAACAGGTCGATATCGTCGTCGGCCAACTTGAAACGGGCCACCTGGGCGTGGATTCTCTTGGCCAATTCCGGCTTCGGAAAGTGCTTGGCCCCAATGTGCAGGACGTCCAAATAGAGGTCGGGCAGTGCCGCCAGGGGCCTGAGCAAACGCCGTCGAACGAGCCGGTTGAACACTGCGTCGGGGGTGGAGTAGCGCGGCTGACCAGGCTGCGCAGGCTCAACAGTGACCTCGCTCTCATCGTCGATCTCTTCCTCATCCGACCGCTCAGTATCCGCTGGCACCAGCTTGAGCTTGACGCGCCCCCAACCTACTTCCCGAGGAAGCCGCCGTAGCGAACCGTCTTGCTGCACATAGATCCGGTCGGTAGCCTCAGGAAGCAGTCGCAAGAACAGGTGCGCGACGTCCGACACAACCGCACGGAAGTTCTGGCCAGCAGCGTCACGAACGATCACCTCGCCAGCTTCGATCTGCGCCTTGGTGTCATCGCTCCAAACGACGGGCTCGCCAGAAGCTGTCCGTAACTGAAGCGAGTGATCGACCGGCCCCGCACTGTCTACGAAGACCAAGCGCTGGCCCGTCCCCAAGAACAATGCGGCTTTGTGGTCGATCAGTTGCCGGGCCAGGCTGCTCTCCTCTGCGGCGTACAACGTCACCCCCCCAACAGTCGTCCAGAGCAACTTGGAACCCATCACCTGCTTGCGGACTTCCGACAGCAACGTGACAAGCCGCAGTGCCAGGCGATCCACCGCAAACGCACCTTCGCGCGGAGGATCTCGGAGCTCATCGGCAACCTCGGCAATCTTCGCTCGAAGTACGCTCAAGGCTGGACCAACGACACGACTGACCTTCTGGTGCTCTTGTTCTTGGAACAAGGATTCGAGTTCCGCCAGGGTGGGCAGGCTCTCCTGCAATTGGTCGGCCAGACACCGAGCCATGGCCTGATCTGTGGCCCGCAACCAGGCGATGGTCGTGGCTTCATGCCCATCACGGCTTTGCGGCAGCCCCACCCAACGGCGTCCGGCCACGGGGCTGTAGGTCAGCCTGCGATGATCTCGAAGGCGCGCTTGAAGCTCTTTGAACTCGTGAACCGGCAAGTCGGGCAGGTCAATGCGCCGGCAGGTTTCCTGCAGGTACTGAATCAGTTCTCCAGTGCGTACGAAACCAACACAACTCTCCTGCGAAAACTGGCCAGCGTACTCCGCCGACCAATAGTCCTGCCCCTGCCCCAGGATATCCCTAAACGTCCGTTCGTCAACGACGTTGGCGACGTTGAAGGTGGTCAGCATCTTGGTTCGGCCCAATGCTGCGGACGTCTTGCCAGAGCCGGCAACCCCCTCGACGAACATGGGCCCTATCGGCGAGCGCGCGATGATCTGGTTCTGCTCAATCGTCTGGTGGGTGAAGAACCGCTCGCTCAGCCCGTAGTAGTCCTCCAGCTTTGCCGGCGGGCTGTCGAGATTCCACTCGTCATCAGCTTCTGCAAGAACGTCAGACGTTTCCAGATCAGGTTCGTCGACCACTACCAATTCGACGATGGGAATTTCGATGGGCGTCAGCGCAATGGGCGCAGCGAGTTCGGGTTCAGCAGTGCTGGGCTGATCAGAAGGAGCCTCCGACTTCAGTCGCGGAACCTGCGTCTTGGGCTTGCGCAGTTTGTCCAGATAGCTGCGAAGGTCGTGCACATTGCCCGAGCCTTCTTCGCCGGTAACGGCCATGCGCAAGAAATTGCGGACGTTGGGCTCGAACTCCGGTCCACCAAACCGCTCGAAGGAGCGCACCTCCACGACGCGGTAGTCGCCCCAAAGCTTGCTGCGGCTCTCATAGCCTGCCTGCACGAAGGTGACCAACCGCCCTTGCGGTGAGTGCGGTGTGCAATAGCCAGAGGAACTGTTGGGGTAGGTCGCCTCGCTGGGACTCAGACGGAACGTCAGACGGCCCTGCAATGCGGTATCGATGACAACCGTCTTCGAATACGCGTTCTTGCGCAGCAGCCGGTAGGCTGGCGCCTGTGATGTGGCGACATAGCCGCAGCTGTCCGCCAAGCCGCCCAGGACACTCAAGTGCTTGTCCTCATAAATCATCCGATCGGCGTAGTCGATCACGCCCGCCAGAACGGCCAGTTCTTCTGCCGTGTATTCCCGCTTGTTCCCGTCGCTCAACGCCATCTCTTCTCCTCCCTGTTGGTCACTTGTTATCTTTGAAGAGCGGTCAGAGGCGAAACCGCGAATTTGGCACTCAGGGGCTGCGAGCCTTGGCAATCCCGTGCTGTTCGACGATAGCCGCCAGGTTGATCTTGGCCACGTCGTTCTCGAAGGCTCTGTCGCCGAACACTCAGGTCACCTCGCCTGCGGTTTGCTGCTCGCGGCGCCACGCCACGATGCACAGCGTCAGCGGTTCCGCATCAGCCAATGGATAGCGTCAATCAGGATGACCGGACGGCGCATTGACTCGTCAGAACTGCTACCCGAGCTGACCTGTTGCCTCACGTAAGTTGCTACCCGTCGGATTGTCCGGCGGGAGCAGTACAACGTGACCAGGCAAATCAGCATGACGACACGCAAGGAGTTGGTCGAGGC
>CAIKUF010000131.1 GCA_903830565.1 uncultured bacterium
TAGAAGTTCCATGGATCACAGAGTCCAGCTCGTTGCGTAAGTCACATGCTCAAATGGTTGCCGCGGCGCGCCTCGCCAGCCGTTCCTTGGCCGTTATCGGCACGCGCAACGCGTCACTGCAGTCCGTTTCGAACGCGGACCCGGCTGAGATTTCTATAAACTGGCGCACCACCCCTGGAGCCTCATGAGCGAATCCGAGCAGCCGGCCGAACGTGGCCGTTCCGTCGCCGCGCGATCGTCGCGCGATGCGAGGCCCGCGCTGCCGAAGTGGGCCCGTTGGGTGCTGAAGGCCTTCGCCGGACTTGCGGGACTGGCAGTGGCAGCGGCGCTTGCGCTGCTGTTGCTGATCGCGATTGCCCTCGCCGTGGCTTATCCCAACCTGCCCGACATCGGCGGCATCACCGACTACCAGCCCAAGCTGCCGATGCGCATCTTCTCGGCGGATGGCGTGCAACTGGGCGAGTTCGGCGAGGAACGACGCAACTTCGTTGCGATCCAGGATATCCCGAAGGTCATGCGCGAAGCCGTGCTCGCCGCCGAGGACGCGCGCTTTTACGAGCACAGCGGGGTCGACTACAAGGGCGTGCTTCGCGCCGGCATGGCCAACTTCAGCGGCCTCGGGCGCCAGGGCGCCTCGACGATCACGATGCAGGTGGCGAAGAACTTCTACCTCTCGACCGAGAAGACGCTGACCCGCAAGATCTATGAAATTCTGCTCGCTCTGAAGATCGAGGGCGTGCTCTCGAAGGACCAGATTCTCGAGCTCTACATGAATCAGATCTACCTCGGCCAGCACGCCTACGGCTTCGCGGCGGCCAGCGAGGCTTACTTCAGCAAGCCGCTCAAGGACATCACGGTGGCGGAGGCGGCGATGCTGGCCGGATTGCCGAAGGCACCCTCGTCCTTCAACCCGATCGTCAACCCCAAGCGTGCGACCGAACGCCAGCACTACGTCATCGACCGCATGCTGGAGAACGGCTTCATCAGTGCGGAACAGCGCGATGCAGCGCGCCAGCAGCACCTGCGTTATCGCCCGCCGCAGGAAGTCGCCGCCCACGCCGAGTATGTCGCCGAGACAGCGCGTCAGCTCGTCTTCAGCCAGTATGGCAACGAGGCCTATACGCGAGGTCTCAACGTCTACCTCACCGTCGATTCGAGGGATCAGACGGTTGCCTATCGTGCCTTGCGCAAGGGCATCATGGACTTCGAGCGCCGCCAGGTCTATCGCGGGCCCGAGGCCTACGTCGACCTGCCCGACGACCCGCAAGAACTGGACGCTCGCGTCGCCGAGGCGCTCACCGAGCACCCCGACAACGACGAGTTGCGTGCCGGCGTGGCGCTCGAAGTCAGCCCGAAGAAGCTCGTCGCCGTGTTGCAAACTGGCGAGACGGTGACGGTCACCGGCGACGGCCTGAAGCCGGTCGCGTCCGGGCTGGCAGACAAGGGCAACCCGAAGACGCAGATCCGGCGCGGCGCGGTGATCCGGCTCGTCAAGGGCCCGAAGGACGCGTGGGTCGTCACCCAGTTGCCCGAGGTCGAAGGTGCGTTCGTCGCCCTCGACCCGCGCACCGGCGCCGTGCGTGCGCTCGTCGGCGGCTTCGACTACGCCAAGGGCAAGTTCAACCACGTGACCCAGGCCTGGCGCCAGCCGGGTTCGAGCTTCAAGCCGTTCATCTACTCGGCCGCGCTGGAGAAGGGCTTCACGCCGGCCACGATCGTGAACGACGCGCCGCTCTTCTTCGACGCCGGCGCGACCGGCAGCCAGCCGTGGGAGCCGAAGAACTACGACGGCAAATTCGAGGGGCCGATGCCGCTGCGCACCGCGCTCGCGAAGTCGAAGAACATGGTCTCGATCCGCATCCTGCAGGCCATCGGCCCGCAGTACGCGCAGGAGTGGATCACGCACTTCGGTTTCGATGCGGACAAGCACCCGGCCTACCTGACGATGGCGCTCGGCGCGGGCTCGGTGACGCCGATGCAGATGGCGACCGCTTACTCCGTGTTCGCCAATGGCGGCTACCGCATCAACCCGATACTGATCGGCAAGCTCACCGACGACAAGGGGCATGTGCTAAGCGAGGTGCCGCTGACCGTGCCGGACGAGTCGGCGCGTACGCTGGAAGCGCGCAACGCCTTCCTGATGTCCAGCCTGCTGCAGGAAGTCACGCGCTCGGGCACCGCCGCATCGGCCAAGGTCAAGCTGCAGCGCGGCGACATCTACGGCAAGACCGGCACCACCAACGATTCGATGGACGCTTGGTTCGCCGGCTTCCAGCGGCGCGTCGTGGCCGTCGTCTGGCTGGGCTACGACACGCCGCGCAAGCTCGGCGACCGCGAGACCGGCGGTGGCCTGGCGCTTCCGGTATGGATCGATTACATGGGCTTTGCGTTGCGCGGCGTGCCCATCGAGGAACCCACGGCGCCCGAAGGTGTGGTCAATCAGGGCGGCGAGTGGTTCTTCGACGAGTTCACTCGCGCCGCCGGCGTCAGCAGTCTCGGCCTTGACGACAAGGTGCCCGAGCCGCCAACGGAAGAAGAGAAGAAGAGCATCCTCGACATCTTCAAGCGCTGACCGCATCGGCGCGCGGCGCGCGCCTTCAACCGGGAGGCCTGAAGCGCAGCGTGCGCCCGCCCTGTTGACTTGCACAGGCCGAGAGCGCGTCGAAGAACTCGCTGCCGTCGCGCGTGTCGAGCCATTGCCCAGCCGCGTGCTTGTAGTGGTAGCCACCGGAGCGCGCGGCCATCCACAACTCATGCAGCGGCGGCTGCGTGTTCAGGATGATCTTGCTGCCGTTTGGAAAGCTGAGCTCGAGCAAGCCGCCGGTACGAAGCGTATCGATGTCGATCAGGCCTTCCTGCAGCCAGCGGTCTGCCGTGGCTTCAACGGCCGCCAGCAGGCTGCCCGTCAGCTCGCGGTACTGGTGGTCGGTGAGCGGAGTCGGGACGATGGCCATGGCCCTGGGTCGATAGAATCGACAAATGATGCAGCGCGAGTCGAGTGTAACGGCCAGGCCTGCCGCGACGGGCCTCGTGGTCATCGCGCTCGCGACGGCGTGCCTGGCATGCGGCTGCGGGCAGAAGGGTTCGCTCGCGCTCCCCAAGCCGGCTGCGGCTGCTTCGGCAGCTTCTGCGGCCGCCCCCTCCTGATCGGATCGCCATGCTCCCCGGTGCCCCGCACGTCGCCTACCGCGACGGCCTGTTGTTCGTCGAAGACTGCGAATTGAACGCGCTCGCGGCGGAGTTCGGAACGCCGCTTTACGTCTACTCGCAAACGGCCATGCTGGCTTCGCTGGCAAGTTACCAGCGTGCGCTCGCCGGGCGAGATCACCTCATCTGCTACGCCATGAAGGCCAACTCCAGCCTCGCGGTGTTGCAGACCTTCGCCCGCGCCGGTTGCGGCTTCGACATCGTCTCGGTCGGCGAACTCGAGCGCGCGATCGCCGCCGGCGGCGACACTGCCAAGGTGATGTTCTCCGGCGTTGGCAAGACGCGGCACGAGATGCGGCGCGCACTCGAAGTCGGGGTGCTGTGCTTCAACGTCGAGAGCGAAGCTGAGCTCGACGTGCTTTCGCAGGTTGCCGTCCAGTCTGGGCTAACCGCGAAAGTCAGCCTGCGCGTGAACCCGGATGTCGACCCGCGCACGCATCCCTACATCTCGACCGGCCTCAAGGGCAACAAGTTCGGCATTGCGCACGAAAGGGCCGTTGCCGCCTACCTGCGCGCCGCCGCACTGCCCGGCCTCGAGGTGACTGGCATCGACTTTCACATCGGTTCGCAGATCACCGAGGCGGCGCCCTACCTCGAAGCACTGGACCGCCTGCTCGACCTCGTCGAGGGTGTGGAAGCGCACGGGATTGCGCTGCACCACATCGACCTCGGCGGCGGCCTTGGCATCACCTACGCCGACGAGCAGCCGCCGTCGGCCGAAGCGCTGCTCTCAGCCTTGCTGGAACGCATCGACGAACGCGGCCACAGCCACCGGCGAATCCTGTTCGAGCCCGGGCGCTCGCTCGTCGGCAACGCGGGCGTGCTCGTCAGCGAAGTGCTTTACCTCAAGCCGTCGTCGGTGAAGAACTTCTGCGTCGTCGACGCAGGGATGAACGACCTGATCCGCCCGGCCCTGTACCAAGCCTGGATGCGCATTGCGGCCTGCACGCTGCGCGATGAGCCGCCGGTGATCTGGGATGTCGTCGGCCCGGTCTGCGAGTCGGGCGACTGGCTGGGGCGCGAGCGGCCGCTCGCCGTGAAGGCGGGCGACTGCGTCGCCGTGCTGTCGGCCGGCGCCTACGGCATGAGCCTGGCAAGCAACTACAACTCGCGAGGACGCGCCGCGGAAGTGATGGTCTCGGGGGCGGACGCCCGGTTGATCCGCGATCGCGAGCAACCCGCGGATCTCATGCACGGCGAGCACCTGCTCGACTAGATCCGTCCTTCCTGCACCGCGTGGCAGGCGATCAGCGCGCCATCGAAATGGATTTGCTCCGGCCGCTCGGCCTTGCAGCGCGCATTGGCGTGCGGACAGCGCGGGTGGAATGAGCACCCGCTCGGCGGGCTGAGCGGGTTGGGAACCTCGCCCTGCACCGGGTTGCGCGCACGGCCGCTCATGTGGATGTCCGGAATCGCGTCGAGAAGCATCCGCGTGTAGGGGTGGCGCGGGCGGCCGAACAGGTGCGCCTTGTCGGCGAGCTCGACCAGGCGGCCGAGGTACATCACGCCGACCCGGTCGCTCACGTGGCGCACGACGGCCAGGTTGTGCGAGATGAAGAGGTAGGTCAGGCCGCGGCTGCGTTGAAGGTCCTTCATGATGTTGAGCACCTGCGCCTGCACCGACACGTCGAGCGCGGAGGTCGGCTCGTCGCAGACCAGGAACTCGGGCTGCGTCGCCAGCGCACGCGCAATCGAGATGCGCTGGCGTTGACCACCCGAGAACTGGTGCGGGTACTTTTCCATGTCGGCCGCAGCCAGACCGACGGACTGCAACAGCTCCGCAACGCGGCCCTTCAACTGCGCCTTGTCGCCGATCAGCCCATGCTCGGTCAGAGGCTCGGAGACGATGTCCTGCACTTGCCAACGCGGGTTCAGGCTTGCGTAAGGGTCCTGGAAGATCATCTGCATACGGCGGCGCAAGCTAGACGCGGCTGGCGACGCCAGCGTGGCCGCAGTGTCGATGCCGTCGAAA
>CAIKUF010000132.1 GCA_903830565.1 uncultured bacterium
AGTCCCGCTATTCCTGCGGAGACTTCCATGCAAAGACGCACCCTCATGCTGGCCGCCACGGCCGGCCTTGCCGCCCCATCGCTGCTGTGGGCACAGGCGATCGAGAAGCCCAAACTCACGATCGCCGTCGGCGGCAAGAACCTGCTCTATTACCTGCCGCTGACGATCGCCGAATCGCTGGGCTACTTCAAGGCCGAAGGGCTGGACGTGACCATCGTCGACTTCGCCGGCGGTTCGCGCGCGCTGCAGGCCGTGATCGGCGGCAGCGCCGATGTCGTCTCGGGCGCGTTTGAGCATACGCTGAACATGCAGGCCAAGGGACAGCATCTGCGCGCCTTCGTGCTGCAGGGCCGCGCGCCGCAGATCGTGCTCGGCATCAACCCGAAGACGATGGCCGGCTACAAGACCGTCGCCGATCTCAAGGGCAAGAAGATCGGCGTCACCGCGCCCGGTTCGAGCACCAACGTGATGGCCAACTTCGTTCTTGCCAAGGCCGGGATCAAGCCGACCGACGTCTCCATCATCGGCGTCGGCGCCGGCACCGGCGCGGTGGCGGCGATGCGCAGCGGGCAGATCGACGCGATGAGCAACCTCGACCCGGTGATCACGCTGCTGCAGCGCTCGGGCGACTTGAGAATAGTCTCCGACACGCGCGTCGTCGCCGAGTCCGACAAGGTCTTCGGCGGGCCGATGCCCGCGGCCTGCCTCTATGCGCCGCAGGCCTTCATCGACAAGAACCCGGCCACGGTGCAGGCGCTGACCAACGCCATCGTTCGCGCCAACAAATGGATCCAGGCCGCCGGAGCGTCGGACATCGTCAAGGCCGTACCCGAGAGCTACCTGCTCGGCGACCGCGCGGTCTACATCGACGCCTTCCTCGCCAGCAAGGGCGCGCTCTCGCCCGACGGCATGATCCCCGACGCCGGCGCGGCGACGGCGCTGCGCGCGCTGCAAAGCGTGGACGAGACGCTCAAGGACGTGAAGTTCGACCTCCCCGCCGTCTACACCAACGACTTCGTGAAGAAGGCCAACGCGAAGTATCCGAAGGCTTGAAGTGCAGTCCCCCGCGCTCGCGCTGACGGGCGTCAGTTGCACCTTCGTCAGCCAGGGCGCGCCCGGCCAGCGCTACACCGCGGTGCAGGACGTGACGCTGACCGTCGGCGCGGGCGAGTTCGTCAGCGTCGTCGGCCCGACCGGCTGCGGCAAGAGCACGCTGCTCAACGTCGCCGCCGGCCTGCTCGCGCCGAGCAGCGGCAGCGTCGCGGTGTTCGGGCAGCCGCTCGTGGGCATCAACAGGCGCGCCGGCTACATGTTCCAGGGCGAGAGCCTGATGCCCTGGCGCACCGCGCTACAGAACGTCCGCGCCGGGTTCGAGTTCCGCGGCCTTGCACTGGATGATGCGAGCGAGCGCGCCAACGACTGGCTGCGCCGTGTCGGCCTCGGCGGCTTCGGCGACCGCTACCCGCACCAGCTCTCGGGCGGTATGAGGAAGCGCGTCAGCCTGGCGCAGACGCTGGCGCTGGACCCCGACATCATCCTCATGGACGAGCCCTTCTCGGCGCTCGACATCCAGACCCGGCAGTTGATGGAGAACGAGGTTCTCGCGCTCTGGGCTGGCGACGGCGACGCGCGCCGGGCCGCCCCAAGCAAGTCGCCGGCCCCCTCGGGGGGCTGGCGCGAAGCGCCTGGGGGTCGTCAGTCTCGGAAAGCGGTGCTCTTCATCACGCACGACCTCGACGAAGCGATCGCGATGAGCGACCGCGTGGTCATCCTGAGCGCCGGCCCGGCAGCGCGCCCGATCGGCGAATTCGCGATCGACCTCGCACGCCCGCGCGACGTGGCCGAGGTAAAGACCGCGCCGCGCTTCGTCGAGCTGCACGCCGCGATCTGGGCCGTGCTGCGCGAAGAGGTGCTCGAAGGCTACCGGCAGCAACTGGCGGCGTGAGAGAGATGACAGTGGGTAGCCGTCGCCCAGACCGACAATGCGGCTACGACAGACCGAACCGCATCGAGCCCTGAACCGTCATGCCCGAAATCGTCTTCAAAGGCAAAGAGTACGTCTACAACCACCACCTGACGGTGCCCTACCGTCCGCTGCTGGCGCAGGCGCAGAAGGGCATCGGCCCGGCCGATCTGGCGGGCAACCTGGTGATCCACGGCGACAACCTGCACGCGCTCAAGAGCCTGCTGCCGCGCTATGCGGGTAAGGTGGACCTGGTCTTCATCGACCCGCCCTACAACACCGGCAACGAAGGCTGGTGCTACAGCGATGGCGTGAACTCGCCGATCATGAAGGAGTGGCTCAGTACCAACCCGGTCGATGGCGAGGACATGCTGCGCCACGACAAGTGGCTGTGCATGATGTGGCCGCGGCTGGTGCTGCTGCGCGAGTTGCTGAGCGAGCACGGCTCGATCTGGATCACGCTCGACGACAACGAGGTGCATCGGGCGCGGATGGTGTTGGATGAGCTTTTCGGTGAAGACAACTTCGTCGCGACGTGCATCTGGCACAAGATGGACAGCCCGAAAAACACGGCGGAGTTTTTCAGTGAGGACCACGACTACGTCTTGGTCTACGCAAAAGCCAAGACCGAATGGCATCTCAATCTGCTGCCGCGCTCTGACGAAATGCTGGCGCGCTACAAGAACCCCGATGGCGATAAGAGAGGACCGTGGCTGCTGAGTGACTTGGCCGCGCGCAACTTCTACGGGCAGGGCGTTTACCCGATTGCCACGCCGTCCGCCCGCGTGATCGAAGGGCCGCCTGCGGGCAGCTACTGGCGAGTCAGCCGTGAGAAGTTCGACGAACTCGACGCGGAGAAGCGAATCTGGTGGGGCGAAGGTAACACTCGGCCAGGTATCAAACGCTTCTTGTCCGAAGTGAAGAACGGTGTCGTGCCGCAAACTCTCTGGAGCTGGCAAGACGTTGGTAGTACGCGCAACTCAAAACAGGAGCTGTCGCAGATCATGTCGTCCGGCCTTGAAGGTGAGTTGTTCATCACGCCCAAGCCAGTCGCCCTGATCGAACGTGTCCTGGAAGTTGGCGCGGGTGATGACGCCCTCGTCCTCGACAGCTTCGCCGGCTCCGGCACCACCGCCCATGCGGTGCTGAAGGCCAACGCCAAGGACGGCGGCACGCGCAGGTTCATCCTCGTCGAAGGCGAGGCCTATGCCGACACGCTCACCGCCGAGCGCGTGCGGCGCGCGATCAAGGGCTACGCCTGGGTCGGCACGCAGCGCGAGACGCTGCTCGAAGAGCGCATCACGTTCACGCAGTTCAAGAAGGCGGGCGAGTGGCTTGCGCGTGTCGAGGCGATCAAGGCCCGCGAGGGCTTCGGCGTCGAACCCCCTCTCCCGCTGGCGGGAGAGGGCGGGGGGCGAAGCGGGGCTTTCGAGCCGCATGCGGCGAGCCCGCTGAGCAGTCCGGGCTTGCAAGCCCGGTCGCGCACTGCAAGTGAGGGCCACAGCAGCCAGGACGCCTTGCCGTTCGAGCGGTCGGCGAACCCTCACCCCAGCCCTCTCCCAAAGGGAGAGGGGGCAAAGCCCAGGCGCTTCGACAAGATCGCTGTCCATCTCGACGAAGGCGTGCTGCGCGTGGAAGGCGAGAAGCGCATTTCCGAACGTGCCGAGGGCCTCCCCGGCGAGTTCACGTATTGCACGCTGGGCGAGCCGGTGGAACTTGAGACGCTGCTTTCCGGCGAGCGCCTGCCGGTCTTCGACGCGCTGGGTGCGTGGCTGTTCTACACCGCCACCGGCGGCAGCTTGCCGCCCGCGCCGAAAGACGCCGCGCCGTGGTATTTGGGCGAAGCGCAGGACCGCCACGTCTGGTTGCTGTATCGGCCCGACCTCGCGTTCCTGAAGTCGCCCGAGGCGGCGTTGACGCTGACGCTGGCCAAGACCCTGCACGCCTGGAGCGCGGCACGCGGCGATGGCAAGGGCCACCTCGTGTTCGCGCCGGCCAAGTACCTGAGCAACCGCCAGTTGCTGGACCATGGCGTCGTTTACGCGCCGCTGCCGTTCGCGCTGTACAGAGAAAGCTGAGCCATGGCAGACGAACGCTTCACGCTGGCGCTTGACCACTTCGCCCGCGCGCTGGCCCGGCTGCACGATGTGCTGGCCCAGCCGGAGAGCGAGTTCATGCGCGACGCCGCCATCCAGCGCTTCGAGTTCACCTTCGAGACCGCGTGGAAGGCGATGTACCGCTGGCTGCGCGCACGCGACGTCGACCTGGACGAAGACGCCTACTCGACGATTCCCGAAGCCTTCAAGCGGCGGCTGATCGTCGACGAGAAGCGTTGGGGCGACATGCGCAAGTACCGCAACCTGACCTCGCACACGTACAACGAACCGCTGGCCATCGAGGTGGCCGCGTTCGTGCGAGCCGAGGCCATGCCGGCGCTCGACGCGTTGCTGCTGGCGCTGCGGGACCGTGCGCCGTGAGCGAGAGCGCCGACGCTGGCAACGAATCCTTCGGCATCGAAGCCGGCAGCCTGGCGGCGATGCGCCGGCTGTGCGAGCGGACACCCGGGTTGGAGCGGCTGTGGCTATTCGGCTCGCGCGCGCGCGGCGACCACCGCGCACGGTCGGACATCGACCTCGTGGCCGATGCTCCCGGCTGGACGATGCGCGACAGCCTGACCTTTGCCGAGGCGGTCAAGCGCCTGCCGATGGTCTACGCGGTCGATTGCAGTTGGTGGCAAGACAGCGGGTTGCAAACGGAGTTCCGGCGCCAGGTCGAACGCGACCGCCGCGTGCTGTGGGAGCCGCGCCGCCCCACGGTAAGCGCCGACGTGCCGGGATCGATCAGTCTGAAGCCGTTTCAAGCGACGTCGCTCGACAAGCTGGCAACCTACATCGACGAGTTGAAGCGCCACGCGGCGCAGGCCGATGTTGCCGAGCGCGCGCTGCGGGCGATGGAAGGCATGGAAGACCTGGCGCGCGAGGCCAGCGACTTCCCGAAGAAGGCGTGGTCGGCACTGAGGAAGGCGGGCGCGCTGCCCGAGGCATTCACCGCCCAGCCCTATTCCAGCCGCTTCGACGGCGCCGGCCGAGCCGTCCCGAACGTCTGCCTGAAGGTACCCACGGGCGGCGGCAAGACGCTGCTCGCGGCCGGCAGCGTGGCGCGGGTGTTCGGCAGCTACCTCGGGCGCCACGCCGGGCTGGTGCTGTGGGTGGTGCCGAACGAGGCCATCTACCGCCAGACCTTGACGGCACTCTCGGATCGCGACCATCCGTACCGGCAGATCCTGAACGTGGCCGGGGCCGGGCGGGTGAAGCTGCTGGAGAAGAACTCGCCGCTCAGCCGGATCGACCTGGATTCGCACCTGTGCGTGATGCTGCTGATGCTGCAATCGGCGGCGCGGCAAAGCAAGGAGACGCTTCGTTTCTTCCGCGACCGCGGCAATGTGCTGGGCTTCCTGCCGCGCGAAGACGATATTGAGGCGCATTGGGACTTGCTGCGCCAGGTGCCCAACCTGGACGCCTACGGCAGCCCCTGGCAAAGCGCCGACGAAGCGCGCGCGCAAAAGGGCAGCATCGTCAAGAGCTCGCTCGGCAACGTGATGCGGCTGGTGCGGCCGATGGTGGTGATCGACGAAGGCCACCACGCCTACACCGAAAACGCGCTGCGCACGCTGGACGGCTTCAACCCGTGCTTCCTGCTGGAGTTGTCGGCAACGCCGCGAATCGGGTCGACCAAGGGCAGCGGCTCGAACATCCTGGTCGACGTGCGCGGCACCGACCTCGACGAGGCCGAGATGATCAAGCTGCCGATCAAGGTCGACGTGCAGGGCTGGCACGACTGGCAGAGCTGCCTGGGCGCGGCTGTGCAGCAGCTCGACGCCTTGCAGTCGGAGGCGGACGCGCTGCGTGCCGACACTGCGCGCTACATCCGGCCCATCTTGCTGGTGCAGGTGGAGCGCACCGGCGCCGACATGCGCGATGCGGGCTTCATCCATGCTGAGGACGCAAAGGCGCACTTGCTGCAACTCGGCTTCAGCGAACGCCAGATCGCCATCAAGACCTCGGAGAAGAACGAACTGAAGCAGCCGGAGAACATCGACCTGCTGTCGCCCACCTGCGAGGTGCGCGCCATTGTCACCAAGCAGGCGTTGCAGGAGGGTTGGGACTGCCCGTTCGCCTACGTGCTGTGCGCGCTGGCGGCCGGCCGCAACCCGGCGGCGATGACGCAACTGGTCGGCCGCATCCTGCGCCTGCCGCAAGTGGCCAAGACCGGCCACGCCGCGCTCGATGCCTGCTACGTGCTGTGCTTCGATGCCAACACCGCGCAGGTCGTGCGCGGCATCAAGCAATCGCTGGAGACCGAGGGCATGGGCGATCTGGCGCTCAGCGTGCACGGCCGCGGCGACACGCTACCCGAGTTGCAAACCCTCACGCTGCATCGCCGGCCCGCGTTGCGCAAACTGCGTCTGTTTCTGCCCAAGGTGACCTGGGTTGCATCCGGTGAGGCCCGGCGCGAACTGGTGTACGACAGCGACGTGCTGGGCGAACTGCCGTGGGATCAGATGAACCCGGACGTGCTCGCGCTCGACTGGGCACCTGGCGCGGATGCCGCGCGAGGCCAGCGCTTCGACGTCGGGCTGGAGCTTTTGGACCATCCTGGCCGGCCTTCGGCGGCGACGAATGCCATCGCCGATGCCGCGCTCGACCGCGCCCGCATCGTGCGCTCGCTGATGGACCTGGCGCCGAACGCGTGGCTGCTTTGGGATTGGGTCGAGGCGGTCTTGCAAAGGCTGTTGTTGACCGGCTGCGGTGAAGGCCGGTTGGCGGCTTGCGCCGACTCGTTGATCGAACGCCTGCGTGCCGACCTGGAGACCGAACGCGACCGGCTCGCGCAGCAAACCTTCGAGCGGCTGGTCGCCGCGGGTCGCATCGAGTTCTGCTTGCGGGCCGACCGCGCCGACTATGAACTGCCCAATGAGATCACGCTGCATCTCGCGCGCAAGCCGCAACTCTTGGTCCGCGCCGATGCGCAGTTGGCGCAGAAGAGCCTGCTCGAACCTGCGCTGCGAACCCCGGACATGAACGAGCTCGAAGTGCCCGTGGCCATGTATCTGGATGAGAAGGCGGCCCTGCACTGGTGGCACCGCAACGTGGCGAAGACGCAGTACGGCCTGCAGGGCTGGCGGCGTCACAAGGTCTACCCCGACTTCGTGTTCGCCCACGTCGCGGACGATGGCCGCGATCGGATGGTCTTGCTGGAGACCAAGGGGCTGCACCTGTCGGGGCCGGACACGACTTACAAGCAGGCATTGCTGGCCAGGCTGAGCGAAGCGTTTCGGGACGATCGCTTCGCTTCGGCGGGTGAACTGGTGCTGGAAGGGGAACGCGAGAGCCTGGTCTGCGATCTGGTGTTCGACACGGCCTGGCGCGGCGTGCTCGACAAGCGCTATTTCGGCATCCCCGGTCGGGACGCGATGGCTAACGAGCCAAGCACGTAGATCATGGGCCTGTGCAAGCTCATCAAACCCAGCCCGCGCAACCTGCGCGTGTGGCAGCTCGGCGTGCTGGTCGCCGTGTTCGCGCTCTGGCATGTGCTGACCACGCCGGGGCTGATCGCGCCCTTCCTGTTCGAGAACGACCGCCAGGCCGCGTTCTTCTTCGGCGAGCCGCTGAAGATCTTCGGCCGCGTGTGGGATTGGTTCATCGTCCACGCCGACATCTACCGCCATCTGGTCGTGACCCTGATCGAGACCGCGTCGGCGTTCGCGATCGGCACCGCGCTTGGCCTTGCGTTCGGCCTCTGGCTGGCGCTGAGCCCGCTCGCCGCGGCGATTTGCGACCCCTACATCAAGGCGGCGAACTCGATGCCGCGCGTGATCCTGGCGCCTATCTTCGCGGTCTGGTTCGGCCTCGGCATGGCGAGCAAGGTGGCGCTCGGGGTGACGCTGGTCTTCTTCATCGTCTTCTTCAACGTCTACCAGGGCGTGAAGGAAGTCAGCCCGGTCGTGCTCGCCAACGCGCGCATGCTCGGCGCGAGCAGGCGGCAACTGCTGCGCCACGTCTACCTGCCGAGCGCGATGAGCTGGGTCTTCAGCTCGCTGCACACGAGCGTGGGCCTCGCGTTCGTCGGCGCCGTCGTCGGCGAGTACCTCGGGTCCAGCCAGGGCGTGGGCTACCTGATCCTGCAGGCCGAAGGCGCGTTCGACATCAACACCGTGATGGCCGGCATCCTCGTGCTGACCGCGTTCGCGCTCGGCCTGGATGCCCTGGTGGGCGTGGCCGAGAAGCGGCTGATGAAGTGGCAGCCCAAGGCGGGCGAGACCGAGAAGCTGTAGGCATCAGCCGCGCGCTGCCGGCGCCCGGGATGCGAGCTTCAGCGCTTGTGCGTCGTCGCGCCGCTGCGCGCGGCGATGAAGGCGGCGGCCTGCCGCTCGCCGTCCTTCATCATGGTCTGGATGTGCTCGAGGTCGCGGTCGAGTTTGCTTTCGCAATCGAGCGTGGACGACAGCTCCTGGCTCATCTCGATGAACGGAATGTGATAGGGGCGCGGCGGGTCGGACTCGAAGCACTTCGGGATCACGACCGGCCCGTCGACGTCGTAGTGACGTGCAAAGGCCGGATTGAAGGCTCCCTGAAGGTAGAGCTCGTTGAGCACCTCGATGGCCTGGATCTGCTGGAACAGCGAGCCGTTGCCGATCAGTTCGTTGCGGCGGTCGCTGATCTGGCCAGGGGTTGTCGGCACCGCGGCGCAGGTGGTCGGGTTGATCTTGATGACCCAGATTTCCTGCGCGATGTTCTCTTCGCCGACGAGCGCGGTCTGCACCGTCTCGCTGACCGGCGGGTTGTCGCTAAAGAGACCGTCCCAGTAGGCACCGCCGTTGAATTCCACCGCCGCGAAGAGGTCGGGCACCGTGCACGAGGCGAGGATCTGCTCGACGCGGATCGGCTCGTTGCGGCTGCTGAACCGCGCCAGCCGGCCCGAGAGCACGTCGACGGCGCCCATCAGCAGCACTGGCCGCGCGTCCACCGGACCCCAGCGGCGCAGTTCGTCGAAGTCCAGGTGCTTCTCGATCAAGCCCCGGAAGTCGGTAAAGTCGGCGCGCATGCCGCGGGTGCCGAGCGCCATCATCATCTTCACCCACGGCGACGACGGGCTCACGTTCAGGCTCGGCAGTTGACCGGCGTTGGTCAGGCGCAGCGTCTGCACGAGGGAGCGGTTGAACGCTCGCTCGCGCGGCGTCGTCGCCGCGTTGTCGAGCCAGAACGCATAGAGCCGCTCCCACGGCTTGGCGTCGCCCTTGCGCAGCGCATACCAAGCGAGTGCCGCGCAGATCGCACCGCCTGAGGTGCCCGAGATGCTGACGATGTCGTAGTCGTCGGTCACGCCGGCCTCGAACAGGCCCCGCAGAGCGCCGGCCGTGAAGGCCGTCTGGCTGCCACCGCCCTGGCAGGCGATCGCCAGGCGGCGCTTACCGGTGCTCGCGCTTGGGCTGGCCTTGCTTGCAGGCCGCGCGCGGGCGGCGGTTCTTGGATTGCGAGACCTGCTCATGGTGTCGGTACCGAGCTCGGCGGAAGTGGCAGTGACGCCGAAGCCAGAATTATCGTTCGCTTATCCAATGCATCGCGCGTCGCTGGCCCAGCTTTAGAACGAGCCGAACATCGTGCCGAGCACGATGACGGCGATGAGGGCGAGCAGCGCGCTGACGATGGCGACCATCACGATATCGAAATAACTTTCTTTGTGCGTGGCACCGCAGACGGCGAGCAAGGTGACGACGGCGCCGTTGTGCGGCAGGCTGTCGAGCGAGCCGGCGCCGATCACCGCTACCCGATGCATCAGCGCGGGGTCGATGCCGTAGGTGGCCGCCAGTTGCATGTAGGTCTCACCGAGCGCGCCGAGGGCAATCGTCAGCCCGCCCGACGCCGAGCCGGTGAGCGCCGACAGCACATTGGTCGCGATCGCGAGCCCCACCAGCGGGCCACCTTCGATGCCGAGCACCCAGTCGCGCACCATCGCGAAGGCGGGCAGCTCGGCGACCACGGCTCCGAAGCCGACCAGGCTGGCCACGCTCAGCACCGGCAGCGCCGATGCGTTGATCCCGGCATCGACCGTCGTGCGAAGACCCAACAATCGGCCGCGATTGAGCGCCAGCAGGACGATGATCGCCGCCGTCAGCGCGACGATCACCGACCACACGCCACCGACGTGGGCGATCGAGATTCCGCCCCAGCGCGCTTCGGACAGAAAGCTCGTATCCAGACGGGGCAGGATCAGCAGCGACATGACGAGGTTGACCAGCACGACGATGGCGAGCGGCAGCAAGGCGACGAGGATGCCCGGCGACTGCGTACCCCGGCTACCGTGCTCGATCTCGGCCGGATCGAACGCCTGGGCGGTGCTCGCGCGCTCGCGGATGAGCGGGTCCTGTGCGGCGTTCGAGGCCGTCGCGCCGCAGGCGCCGAAGCCTTCGCCGACGCGATGCGCGGCGGCCTCAGCGCGAGCCAGCCACCACAGGCCGAAGCCGAGCATGATCCCCGCGGCGATGAAGCCCAAGCCTGGCGCCGCGAACGGCGTGGTGCCGAAAAATGGCATCGGGATCGCGTTCTGGATCGCCGGCGAACCGGGCAGCGCGGACATCGTGAACGTGGCCGTGCCGAGCATGACAGCGGCGGGCAGCAAGCGGTTCGGAATGTTGGCAGCGCGAAAGAGCGCCTGGCCCATGGGCGCGATCACGAACACGGCGACGAACAGGCTCACCCCGCCGTAGGTCACGACTGCGCCGGCGAGAACGACCGCCAGCACGGCCCGCCGCGGGCCGAGGCGTTCGGTCATCGTCTCGGCGATCGCGGTGACCGAGCCGCTGTCGTCCATCAACTTGCCGAACAGCGCACCGAGCAGGAACAGCGGAAAGAACTGCGCGACAAAGCCCCCCGCAGCGCCCATGAAGGTCTGCGTCCAATGCGCGAGCAGCGGTTCGCCCGATGCGGCCGCGGCAACCAACGCGGCAACTGGCGCAAGCCCGAGCACGCTCCAGCCGCGGTAAGCGAGCCAGACGAGCAGACCCAGGCCGAGCAAGATGCCAAGTAAACCCATGTCGCAATCGCTAGCGGTAGGTGGTGCGTACGTCGGCGCCGAGGTCGCATTTCATTGCGGCGGAGTCTAGTGCATCCGCCATCGGCACCCCGTGGTCCGGCGGCCCGTGCTCACGTCGCGCGCAGGCTCCCCGTGCCACTGCGCGGCAGCGCGATGAACGCAGCACTCGCCGCGATCAATCGCTCGGGCTGGTCGCGGTGCGGCGAATGTCCGCAGTCGGCAAGCTCCAGCAATTGCGTCTGCGGCAGGCTGCGGGCGATGCGGTGGATTTGCTCCATCGTCCCGTACTCGTCGTCCATGCCCTGCACCGCGAGCAGCGGGCAGGCGATGGCTGCGATCTCGGCTTCGATGGACCACTTGCGAAACGGCGGGTGCAGCCAGATGCGGTTCCAGCCCCAGAACGCCGAATCGGGGTCGTCGTGGTAGCGCGCCAGGCGCTGGCGCAGGTCGGTATCAACATAGGCCTGGCGCGCGAGTTCGATGCTGTGCACCGACAGGTCCTCGACCATCACATGCGGCGCGACGACGATCGCGCCGGCCAGTTGCGACTGGAACCGCGCCGCGTAGAGCAGTGCGATCGAGGCGCCGTCGCTGTGGCCGAACAGCCAGGGCGGCTCGGCTTGGGCATCGATGTTCAGTGCACGCAGCAGCGCGGGCAGCACTTCATGCGCCTGGCGGTGCATGAAGTCGAGGCCCCACGCCTCCTCAGCACCGCGCGGCGTCGAGCGGCCGTAGCCCGGGCGCGAATAGACCAGGCCGCGGCAGTTCGCGGCGCCGCACAGGCGCCGCGGGAAGTCCTTCCACATCGCAAGCGAACCCAGGCCTTCGTGCAGAAAGACGAGCAGCGGGCGCTCGCCGCGCTCGGGCGAAAGCCACCGGTGTTCGATGCGAACGCGCTTGCCGTCCCAGTCGATGTCGATGAACTCGATGCTCATGTCCGCGGGCCGGGCGCCGGGCCGCCCCAAGCCGGCCCGCGCCAGCCGCGGGACGCGGCAGGCGCTCGTGGCGTCCAAGCCGGCGCAGGCCGGCTTTGAGCCGCGCCGCTCGCTCCCCTCGGGGGACCGGCCGATGGTCTCATCGGACGAGGGGCCGTCATCTCGCCTGCGATTCCTTCTCACGCAGGCGAAAGCGCTGCACCTTGCCGGTGGCCGTCTTCGGCAGCTCGGCAATGAACTCGATCTGGCGCGGGTACTTGTAGGGCGCGAGGCGTTCCTTGACGAAGGCCTTGAGATCATCGGCGCTGGCCTCGTGGCCCGGCTTGAGGACGACGAAGGCCTTGGCGCGCGTCAGCCCGTCGTCGTCGGCAACGCCGATCACCGCAACTTCGAGCACCGCCGGATGCTGCACCAGCGTCGCCTCGACCTCGAACGGCGAGACGTAGATGCCGCTCACCTTGAGCATGTCGTCGCTGCGCCCGGAGTAGGTGTAGGTGCCGTCGGCGTTGCGCACGTACTTGTCGCCGCTCTTGGTCCACACGCCCTGGAAGGTCTCGCGCGACTTCTCGCGGTTGCCCCAGTACATCAGCGCCGCACTCGGGCCCTGGATGTAGAGGTCGCCGGTCTCGCCGTCGGGGACGGGGCAGCCGTCGTCGCCGCGCAGATCGACCGCGTAGCCGGGCACCGGCCTGCCGGTGGTGCCGTAGCGCACCTTGCCCGGCACGTTCGAGAGGAAGATGTGCAGCATCTCGGTAGAGCCGATGCCGTCGATGATCTCGCAGCCGAAGTGCGCGGTGAAGCGCTCGCCGAGATCCGCCGGCAGCGCCTCGCCGGCCGACGAGCACAGACGCAGCGCGACCTCGGCCCGCGCCGGCAGATTCGGCGCGGCGAGCATGCCGGCATAGCCGGTGGGCGCGCCGAAGAAGACCGTCGGCCGCCGGGTCGGCACTTGCGAAGGCGTCTGGCCGAGCCAGCGCTTGAAGACGGCATCCGGCGTCGGCCGCTCGGCCATCAGCACGGTGGTCGCGCCGACGCTGAGCGGGAAGCTCAGCGCGTTGCCAAGGCCATAGGCGAAGAAGAGCTTGGCCGCCGAGAAGAGAATGTCGCGCTCGGCGAGGCCGAGCACCGGCGCCGCGTACAGCTCGGCCGTCCAATACGGGTTGGCGTGCGTGTGCACGGCCCCCTTGGGGCGGCCCGTCGAGCCCGAGGAATAGAGCCAGAAGCCCGGATCGTCGGGCCCAGTCGCGGCCGGCGCGGCCAGCGGCGGCGCCGATGCGATGAAGTCCTCGAAGTCGATCGCGTCCGGCGGGAGCTGCGCATTCGAGCGCGAGGCGATGAGACGCCGGGTCTCGTGCGGCGCCTGCGAAAGCGCGGCTTGCAGCGTCGGCAGCAGCGCACCGGACACCAGCGCCGCCTGCGGCCGGCTGTGGCTCACGACGTAGGCGCAGTCGTCGGCCGTCAGCAGCGTGTTCACGGCCACGGGAACGATGCCAGCGTACATCGCACCGAGGAAGGCCACCGGCCAGTCGTTGCAGTCGTGCATCAAGAGTAGCACGCGCTCCTCGCGCCGTATGCCCATCGCGAGCAGGGCGGTGGCTGCGCGACGAATGCGCTCGGCGAGTTCACCGTAGGTCAGCGTGCCCGTATCGTCGATGTAGGCGAGCTTGCCGGCGCGCGCCGCGTTGCGCGCAATCAGGTGCTGCGCGAAGTTGAAGCTCGCGCCCGGTGCCTGGACGTGCGTGTCTGTCATCGCCGGTCTCCTCGTGTCTGGCTCAGCCTCTCAGCGCGTGAAGTCGATGCGGCCATCGGGCAGAAGGTACAGCACGAGCGCGCGCCCATGCGCCACCGTCGGCCGATGCGCGCTTCCCGGCGGGCACACGAGCCAGCCGGCAGGGCGGCCGTCGAAAGTCGCGCCGACACCGATGGGCATGATGAGGTCGATCTCGCCGTTCGGATGCGCGTGGTGCGGGCCGGCGATGTCCTGCATATCGACCACGTCGACCGAGAAGTTGCTCAAGTCGGCCGCCGGCTTGAAGATGCGGCCGTAGCGTATGCCGCCGCCTTCGCGGTCGCACAGCCAGCCTTCGGCGACGCCTTGCAGGCAGGCATCGCGAAGGTCGCGATACGTGTCGCTCGCCGGGCCGTGCTCGGCATTGAGCCAAGCATCGAGCGCGGCGTCGAGCGGGCGCCCGGCGAGTTGCGCGGTGAGTTCGGCGAGGCCTTGGCGAAAGGCCGCCTGGGCAGTCTGGGTCACGGTTTGTCTCCCGTCCTTCGGGTGCCTTGCAGCACCTGGCGATATGAAGTATTGTGCGTTTCGTCGAACATTACCGCCCGCCACCAGCCATGTCAAGCACGATAGTTCGCCGCGCGGGCCGCAAATCGGTCGCCTCCGCCAAGCCGGCGCCGAAGCCGGCAGAGGTGGTGCAGATCGAGAAGAACCCGGCCCTGCTCGCGCTCGGCGAACGCGTGCGCAAGCTGCGGGCACAACGCGGCATGACGCGCAAGGCAGTGGCGCTGGCGGCCGATGTGTCCGAGCGCCACCTCGCCAACCTCGAATACGGCATCGGCAACGCGTCGTTCCTCGTCTTGCAGCAGGTCGCCGCGGCGCTGCAATGCCCGCTGGCCGAGCTGATCGGCGACGTGACGACCTCGTCGCCCGAGTGGCTGCTCACGCGCGAGTTGCTGGCGCAGCTTGACGAGCCGACGCTGCGCCGGGTGCGCATCGCCGTCGGCGAGATGCTGGGCACCGGCGGCGCGAACGGTGCCAACGCGGCGGCGCGCAGCCCGCGCGTGGCGCTGATCGGGTTGCGCGGCGCGGGCAAGTCCACGCTCGGGCAGATGCTCGCCGACGACCTGGAGTATCCGTTCGTCGAGCTCAGCCGCGAGATCGAGAAGTTCGCCGGCTGCAGCATCTCCGAGATTCAGGCGCTGTACGGCATGAACGCCTACCGGCGCTACGAGCGGCGCGCGCTCGAAGAGGCGATCCAGATCTACCCCGAGGCGGTGCTGGCGATGCCGGGCGGGCTGGTCTCCGACGCGGCGACCTTCAACCTGCTGCTCGCGCACTGCACGACCGTGTGGCTGCACGCCGACCCCGAGCACCATATGCAGCGCGTCACCGCGCAGGGCGACCTGCGCCCGATGGCAGCGAGCAAGGAGGCGATGAACGACCTGCGCCAAATCCTCAATGGCAGGGCGGCCTTCTACTCCAAGGCCGACATGAAGCTCGACACTAGTGCGCAGCCGCTGGCGCCGACCTTCCAGGCCTTGCGCCAGATGGTCCGTCAGGCGCTGCAACTGCCGCTTTAGGCGGATGCGCAGTAAAGTGCATCAAGTCACTTGACAGACGAAGTATAGTGCACTATGCTTCATGCATTCACAGCGAATGACATGCACTATCGTTCGCCTGGCTTGAAGGAGACCCGCCCATGAGCACCACCCCCCGCGTCGAGTACCAGACCGAGCCATCGCAGTACAAGCACTGGAAGCTCAAGTTCGACGGCGCCATCGCCACGCTGGCGGTAGCCATTGACGAGAACGCCGGCCTGCGCCCGGGCTACAAGCTCAAACTCAACAGCTATGACCTGGGGGTCGACATCGAGCTGAACGACGCGCTCAACCGCATCCGCTTCGAGCACCCCGAGGTGCGCACCGTCGTCGTCACCAGCCTGAAGGACAAGGTGTTCTGCTCCGGCGCCAACATCTTCATGCTCGGCGTGAGCAGCCACTCATGGAAGGTGAACTTCTGCAAGTTCACGAACGAGACGCGCAACAGCTTCGAAGACTCGTCCAAGCACTCGGGCCTGAAGTTCCTGGCCGCCGTCAACGGCGCGTGCGCCGGCGGCGGCTACGAGATGGCGCTGGCCTGCGACGAGATCATCCTCGTCGACGACCGCTCGTCGGCGGTGAGCCTGCCCGAAGTGCCGCTGCTGGGCGTGCTGCCGGGGACCGGCGGCTTAACGCGCGTGACCGACAAGCGGCATGTGCGGCACGACCTGGCCGACATCTTCTGCACGACGACCGAAGGCGTGCGCGGGCAGAAGGCCAAGGACTGGCGGCTCGTCGACCACATCGCCAAGCCGCAGGTCTTCGCGCAGAAGGTGCAGGAGCGCGCCGCCGCGCTGGCCGCGCAGAGCGACCGCCCCGCAAACGCCAAGGGCGTGGCGCTGACGCCGCTCGCACGCACCATCGAAGCCGACGCGCTGCGCTACGGCTTCGTCAGCGTCGAGATCGATCGCGCCAAGCGCACTGCCACCTTCACCGTGAAGTCGCCGAGCAGCGCCCAGCCGCAGACCATCGACGCGATCGTTGCAGCCGGCGTGAGCTGGTGGCCGCTGCAGGTGGCGCGCGAGCTCGAAGACGCGATCCTGCAGATGCGCACCAACGAACTCGAGGTCGGCACCTGGCTGATCAAGACGCAGGGCGACGCCGCAGCCGTACTGGCAAGCGATGCCACGCTGCTGTCAAACCAGAACCACTGGCTGGTGCGCGAGACCATCGGCCTTCTGCGGCGCACCTTCAGCCGGCTCGACGTGTCGTCGCGCAGCCTGTTCGCGCTCATCGATGCCGGCTCGTGCTTTGCCGGCAGCCTGCTCGAACTGGCTCTGGCTTGCGACCGCAGCTACCAGCTGGCGTTACCGGATAACCCTGAAACTACGCCTACAGTGACCCTGAACGAGACCAACTTCGGGCTCTTCCCGATGGCCACTGGCCAGTCGCGCCTGGCGCGCCGCTTCTACGACGAGCAGCCCGCATTGGATGCCGTGCGCGCCAGGCTCGGCCAGGCGCTGGACGCGAATGCCGCATTCGCGCTCGGCCTCGTCACCTCGGCGCCGGACGACATCGACTGGGCCGACGAAGTGCGCATCGCGGTCGAGGAGCGCGCTTCGATGTCGCCCGACGCATTGACCGGCATGGAAGCCAACCTGCGCTTCAATGGCCAGGAGACGATGGCCACGCGCATCTTCGGCCGCCTAACCGCGTGGCAGAACTGGATCTTCCAGCGCCCGAACGCCGTCGGCGAGAAGGGCGCACTCAAGGTCTACGGCAAGGGCGAGAAGGCGGCATTCGACTGGAACAGAGTTTGAGGCAGCACCGCACCCATACGCCCGTCATTCCCGCGCAGGCGGGAATCCATCCGGGCAAAACGGCATCGCTCAAAGCAGAAGGCATGGATCCCCGCCTGCGCGGGAATGACAGAACTGAACCGCGTTGGAACACGAGGACCCCACGATGAGCAGCATCAACTACAGCGACAAGATCCCGAACAACGTCAACCTCAGCGAAGACCGCACGCTGCAGCGCGCGCTCGAGCAGTGGCAGCCGAACTACCTGCAATGGTGGGGCGACATGGGCCCGGACGGCTCGCAGAACTTCGATGTCTACCTGCGCACCGCGGTCGGCGTCGACCCGCAGGGCTGGGCCCAGTTCGGCCATGTGAAAATGCCCGACTATCGCTGGGGCATCTTCCTCAACCCGGGCGACGCCGAGCGCAAGATCCATTTCGGCGACCACAAGGGCGAGGCCGCGTGGCAGGACATCCCCGGCGAGCACCGCGCCAACCTGCGCCGCATCATCGTCACCCAGGGCGACACCGAGCCGGCGTCGGTCGAGCAGCAGCGCCACCTGGGCCTGACCGCGCCCAGCCAGTACGACCTGCGCAACCTCTTCCAGGTCAACGTGGAAGAAGGCCGCCACCTGTGGGCGATGGTCTACCTACTGCACAAGTACTTCGGCCGCGACGGCCGCGAAGAAGGCGAGGCGCTGCTCGAACGCCGCTCGGGCGACCACGACCACCCGCGCATCCTGCAGGCGTTCAACGAACCGACGCCGGACTGGCTGTCGTTCTTCATGTTCACCTACTTCACCGACCGCGACGGCAAGTTCCAGCTCTGCGCGCTCGCCGAGAGCAGCTTCGATCCGCTGGCGCGGACGACCAAGTTCATGCTCACCGAAGAGGCGCACCACATGTTCGTCGGCGAGAGCGGCGTCTCGCGCGTGATCCAGCGCACCTGCCAGAAGATGAATGAACTCAAGACCGACGACGTAGCCACACTGCGCGCAGCCGGCGTGATCGACCTGCCGACGATCCAGCGCTACCTGAACTTTCACTTCAGCGTGACCATCGACCTCTTCGGCGCCGACCAGTCGAGCAACGCCGCGACCTTCTACAGCAGCGGCCTCAAGGGCCGCTTCGAGGAAGGCAAGCGCAGCGACGACCACGTGCTCAAGGGCCAGACTTACAAGGTGCTCGAAGTGCACGGCGGCCAGCTCGTCGAGAAGGACGTGCCGATGCTCAACGCGCTCAACGAGGTGCTGCGCGACGACTACATCAAGGACTCGATCGGCGGTGTCGAGCGCTGGAACAAGGTGATCGAGAAAGCCGGCATCGCGTTTCGCCTGAAGGTGCCGCACAAGGCCTTCCACCGCAACATCGGCGCACTGGCCGGCGTCAAGGTCTCGCCCGACGGGCGTATCGTGTCCGACCGGGAATGGAACGCGAACGTCCAGAACTGGCTGCCGAGCGAGCGCGACCGCGCTTTCGTCGCCTCGCTGATGGGCCGCGTCGTCGAACCCGGCAAGTTCGCCAACTGGATCGCGCCGCCGATGGTGGGCATCAACCGCCAGCCGGTGGACTTCCAGTACGTGCGCTTCAACTGACGATGCTCCCCGGCATCGCTTGTTGACGAGTGATCGCCTATACTCTGACCCGTCTACCTGAATCCGTGACCTCTGCCCCACTTGACCGGTTCTTGGGATCAGCGTGACTGCGAGTATGTACAAACTGCTGAAGGCGAGCCTGGAATTTGCCGTGCGGCATGCGATACGCCGGGTTTTGCCCGCTTCGCCGCGGCCGCTGGTGCCGTCGGGTCCGCCATCGCCCACGCCGCAACGCGCGCTGGGTGCGATTTGCGGGATCCGTGAGGTGTGCGCTGCCGGTGCCGGGCGCCTACGTGCACGCGGCGAACAGCTCGCCGTGCACGCGCGCGAAGGCTTTGGCCGCCCGATC
>CAIKUF010000133.1 GCA_903830565.1 uncultured bacterium
CACCGTCAGCGCGCCGCTGTCGTGGTTGATGCCGTCCGGGTTCGTGACTCGCGACCCGCCCTGTCCGTAGCCGGTGCAGGTATTGGCCAGCGCCGGGTTGGCCTGCGCCGGGCACTTGACCGACACGCCGTCGAACCCAACCTCGGCCGGGGTCACGAGCACGCCGAGCGTGGTGGCCACGTTCTGGATCCAGATCGTCGCAGTGTCGGTATTGGTCGTGAACTTGCCGCCGATATAGGGCGGCTTGCCGTCACGGGTGGTCGAAGTCGCCGGTGTGTAAGTGCCGAGGTCGCTCAGACTGTCACCGAAGGACACGACGGCCGTGAAGCTACCTTTGGTGGTCGGCGCACCCGACGGTGACCCGCTGCCGGGGACGGTCGGGTCGCCGCCGCCGCAAGCGGCCAGCAGCAGTGCGCAAAGGACCCAAGGGCTCAGTGTTCGAAGTGCTCTCATGCGGGAAACCTCTTTGTCTGGAACCAATGCGAACGATCGTTCGTATCGCTCGAATGACTATAGGCCGGCGACGTGCCAGGGTCTGCGGTAGAAACCCGCAATCCCGGCGACCTGGACTATTTGGCGTGCCTGTCCAGCGCGTGTGCGGCGCACCAACGCGCCGCGGCCTCGCCCGCCGCGCGGCCACTGGCGAAGCACGCCGTCAGCAGGTAGCCGCCGGTCGGCGCCTCCCAGTCCAGCATCTCGCCGGCGCAGAACACGCCAGGCCTGGCACGCAGCATCAGCCCCGCGTCGAGCGCATCGAAGCGCACTCCGCCGGCGCTGCTGATCGCCTCCGCGATCGGCCGTGCGCGTGCGAGCCGCAACGGCAACGCCTTCAGCGACGCGGCCAAGCGCTCGCCGTCGTGCAGCGTCTGGGCAGGCAGCACTTCGTGCAGCAGCGCCGCCTTCACGCCCGCGATGCCGAGCCGGCTCTTCAGGTGCGTCGACAACGAGCGCGGGCCGCGTGGCCGCGTCACCTCGTGCAGCACGTTTTCGGCGTCGCGCCCCGGCAGAAGATCCAGATGTATGGTGGCCTCGCCGTGCGCGGCAATCGCGTCACGGATGAAACTCGATGCCGCATAGACGAGGCTGCCTTCGATGCCGCTTGCGGTGACGACGAACTCGCCCTGGCGCGCGAAGCCCGCCTCGGCGAACACGAGCGCGACGGGCTTGAGCGGCTGACCGGCGAAGCGGCTGCGAACGTGCTCGCTCCAGCCGCCCTCATTCGGTCCGGCGACGGTGCGCCCGACATCGAAGCCGCAGTTCGACGGCAGCAGCGGCGCCACGCCAACGCCCTGCTTCACTAGCAGTTCCACCCACGCGCCGTCCGATCCGAGGCGCGGCCAACTGCCGCCGCCGAGCGCGAGCACGACCGCATCGGTCGTGATGGACTCTTCGCCGGCAGGCGCCGCGAAGCGCAGTGCGCCGTCTTCGTTCCAGCCCAGCCAGCGCTGGCGCATATGGAAGCGCACGCCGGCGGCGCGCAGACGGTGCAGCCACGCCCGCAGCAGCGGCGCGGCTTTGAGGTCGCTCGGAAACACCCGCCCCGATGTGCCGACGAAGGTGCTCACGCCGAGCCCTGCCGCCCACGCGCGCAGCGCCTCGGGGCCGAAGCTGCGCAGCATGGGTTCCAGCGCCTCGCGGCGCGCGCCGTAGCGGCCTAGAAACGGCTCCAGCGGTTCGCTGTGGGTGAGGTTCAGGCCGCCCTTGCCGGCGAGAAGAAACTTGCGCCCGACCGCCGGCATCGCGTCGTGCGCGTCGACGCGCAGACCCGCTTCGGCGAGCGCCTCGGCCGCCATCAGCCCGGCCGGGCCAGCGCCGATCACGACGACCCGCGCGCGCTCGTCAGACCCGTTCGCGGGCGGCTCCCGCACGCTCAGGCGGCGCCGCTCAGCGCCGCCCGCAAGGCAACGCCGATCTCGGGCTTGTGCGCGAACGGGTCGGTCGGGTTGCGCGACTGCAGGATGTCTTCCATCCGCGTCTGCACGCTGGCCAGCGCGCCCGGGTGGCTGTAGATGTAAAAGCGCCGAGCGGCGATGGCATCGAAC
>CAIKUF010000134.1 GCA_903830565.1 uncultured bacterium
CTTGACCGTGATCGAGACGTTGTCTCCGGGCATCACCATCTCTTTGTCCTTGGGCAACTCCACCGCCCCCGTCACGTCCGTCGTGCGGAAGTAGAACTGCGGCCGGTAGTTGTTGAAGAACGGCGTGTGCCTGCCGCCTTCTTCCTTGCTCAGCACGTAGATCTCGGCCGTGAAGTGGGTGTGCGGCTTGACGCTGCCCGGCTTGCACAGCACTTGCCCGCGCTGCACTTCTTCGCGCTTGGTGCCGCGCAGCAGCACGCCAACGTTGTCTCCGGCCTGGCCTTGGTCGAGCAGCTTTCTGAACATCTCGACGCCGGTGCAGACGGTCTTCTGGGTCGGGGTGATGCCCACAATCTCGATTTCTTCGCCGACCTTGATCACTCCGCGCTCGACGCGCCCGGTCACGACGGTGCCGCGCCCGGAGATGCTGAAGACGTCTTCGACGGGCATCAGGAAGGCGCCGTCCACGGCGCGCACGGGCGTCGGGATGTAGCTATCGAGCGCTTCGGCGAGCTTCAAGATGGAGCCTTCGCCGAGTTCGCCCTTGTCGCCTTCCATGGCGAGCTTGGCGCTGCCGTGAACGATGGGGGTGGTGTCGCCCGGGAAGTCGTACTTGTCCAGGAGTTCGCGCACCTCCATCTCGACGAGTTCAAGCAACTCGGCGTCGTCGACCATGTCGCACTTGTTCAGGTACACGATGATGTAGGGCACGCCGACCTGGCGCGCGAGCAGGATGTGCTCGCGGGTCTGGGGCATGGGGCCGTCGGCGGCGCTGACGACGAGCACGGCGCCGTCCATCTGCGCCGCGCCGGTGATCATGTTCTTGATGTAGTCGGCGTGCCCGGGGCAGTCGACGTGCGCGTAGTGGCGGTTCTTGGTCTGGTATTCGACGTGCGCGGTGTTGATGGTGATGCCGCGCGCCTTCTCTTCGGGCGCCGCGTCGATCTGGTCGTAGGCCTTGGCTTCGCCGCCGTACAACTTGCTCAGCACGCTCGTGATCGCCGCCGTCAGCGTCGTCTTGCCGTGGTCTACGTGTCCAATCGTCCCCACGTTCACGTGCGGCTTGGTGCGTTCAAATTTGCTTTTTGCCATTGCAAAGATCCTCTCAAAAATCCGCGATAAGGGGTCGCTTGCGACCCCGCTCTCCTGTTGGCGAAGCGTTTGGTGCCCATGGCGCGGATCGAACGCGCGACCTCTCCCTTACCAAGGGAGTGCTCTACCACTGAGCCACATGGGCCATCAATTCAATGTCGACACAGGCCTGGTGGCGCTTGCCACCACCAAGCCTCTGCCGACGGCAGCGCTGGAGCGGGAGACGGGAATCGAACCCGCGTCATCAGCTTGGAAGGCTGGGGTTCTACCATTGAACTACTCCCGCCCGGGAGCCTCCTTCGGGGCCGTCCCCGCGGGAGTCGATACCGTCCATCAACCTCGGAAAAAACGACGACATGACTTGAGAACAAGCCCGTCTTCCCTGAAACTTCATCTTGGTGGAGGAGGCTGGATTCGAACCAGCGTAGGCGTAAGCCAACAGATTTACAGTCTGCCCCCTTTAGCCACTCGGGCACCCCTCCCACGCAGAGCCCGTGATGATAGCACAGCGGGCCAGGCGCCCCCTTGAAACCCGGCCCGTGCCGTGGGGTCAGAGCGCCCACCAGTCGACGAGGTCGGCCGTCTGCAGGAACTGCCGGCCTTCGCTCATGAACTTGCGCTGCATGTCGTTCGACGGGTGGCGGGTCTTGAGCGCGCGCACGTCCGCTCCCGCGGGCCGCGCCTGCTCGAAGAAGCGCTGCGCCTTGTCGCCCCAGAGCAGGAACACCGGCGGACCCTCGCGCTCGCATAACAGCTTGACGATCTGCGATGTGAGCGCCTGCCAACCGCAGTCCATGTGGCTGCCGATGCGCCCGACCTCGATCGTCAGTATCGGGTTCAGCAGCAGCACGCCCTGGCGCGCCCAGCCGTCGAGCTTCCAGACCGCAGGAGGAACGAAGCCGGGCTTGTCGTCGGACAAGGCCTGGAAGATGCGCCGCAGCGACGCCGGCTTGCCGTGACCGGCCGAGAACGCGAGGCCATCGGCATGGCCGGGCTTCGGGTACGGGTCCTGCCCGAAGACGACGACCTTGACCGCGTCCGGACCAAAGAAGCGAAGCGCTCGAAACGGGTCTTCGGGCGCGATCGGCCGCTCGGCCGAGACCGCGCGGACGCGGCGGATCACGTCGCTGCGCAGTGCATCGGTCCAGCCGGGCAGTGCCGCCGCCCAGGCCGCCGGCAGGCTCGTGAAGGCGTGCGGCAGGTCGTCGGCGGTCATTGAAAGAGGGTGTGCAGCGCAGCGCCCGGGTCGGCGGCGCGCATGAAGACCTCGCCGACCAGAAAGGCGTGGACGTTCGCCGCGCGCATGCGCTGCACGTCGGCGCGGCCGAGGATCCCCGACTCGGTCACCAGCAGCCGGTCGGCGGGCACCTGCGCGAGCAGGGCCAGCGTCGTCTCCAGCGTCACCTCGAAAGTACGCAGATTGCGGTTGTTGATGCCGACGAGCGGCGTCGAAAGGCGCAGCGCGCGTTCGAGTTCGGCGGCGTCGTGTACCTCGACCAGCACCGCCATGCCGAGCGCATGCGCCTCGGCTTCGAGCCCGGCCATTTGCGCGTCGTCCAGGCACGCCGCGATGAGCAAGATGCAGTCGGCGCCCATCGCCCGCGCCTCGGCCACCTGGTAGGCGTCGACGATGAAGTCCTTGCGCAGCACCGGCAGCGCGCACGCCGCACGCGCCTGTTCGAGGCAGGCCGGCGAGCCCTGGAAGAACTGCTCGTCGGTGAGCACGCTCAGCGCCGCGGCGCCGTGGCGCTCGTAGCTGGCGGCGATCTCGGCCGGGTCGAAGTGCTCGCGCAGCACGCCCTTGCTCGGACTTGCCTTCTTGATCTCGGCGATCACCGCCGCCTGCCCGTTCGCGATCTTCGCGCGCAGTGCGCCGACGAAGTCGCGCACGCCGCCTCGCGCCTCGGCGTCGCGGCGCAGCGATGCCTCGTCACGCCGCAGCCGCGCGGCGGCGATCTCCTCACGCTTGACGGCAAGGATTCTTTGCAGGATGTCGCTCACGGCGTGCTGAGCTCCTTCGCCCGGGCGACGAACTGGTGCATCTTCGCCAGCGCCTTGCCCGACGCCAGCGCCTCGCGCGCCATCGCGATTCCCTCGGCGATGTCCGGGGCGACGTTCGCCGCGTACAAGGCCACGCCGGCATTGAGGATCACGATGTCGCGCGCCGGCCCGGGCTCGTCGCCCAGCACCGCTTGCAGCAGCGCCTTCGACTGCTCGGGTGTCTCGACCTTGAGCGCGCGGTTGCTCGCCATCGTCAGACCGAAGTCCTCCGGGTGGATTTCGTACTCGCGGATGCCGCCGTCGCGGTACTCGCCGACCAGCGTCGCCGCGCCGAGCGAGACCTCGTCCATGCCGTCGCGCCCGTAGACGACCAGTGCGTGCTCGGCGCCCAGGCGCTGCAGGGCGCGCACCTGGATGCCGACGAGGTCGGGGTGGAACACGCCGAGCAGGATGTTCGGCGCGTCGGCCGGGTTGGTCAGCGGGCCGAGGATGTTGAAGATCGTTCGCACGCCGAGTTCCTTGCGCACGGGGCCGACGTTCTTCATCGCCGGGTGGTGGTTGGGCGCGAACATGAAGCCGATGCCGGTGTCGGCGATGCAGCGCGCGATCGCCTGCGGCGTGAGCGACAGCGGAACGCCCAGCGCCTCGAGCACGTCGGCGCTGCCCGACTTGCTGGAGACGCTACGGTTGCCGTGCTTGCTGACCCGCGCCCCGCACGCCGCGGCGACGAACATGCTGCAGGTCGAGATGTTGAAGGTGTGCGAGCCGTCGCCGCCAGTGCCGACGATGTCGACGAGGTGCGTGCGGTCGGCGACCTCGACCTTGGTCGAGAACTCGCGCATCACCTGCGCCGCGGCGGTGATCTCGCCGATGGTCTCCTTCTTCACGCGCAGGCCGATCAGAAGCGCGGCCATCATCGGCTGCGTCATCTCGCCGCCCATGATGCGTCGCATCAGCGCCAGCATTTCGTCGTGGAAGATCTCGCGGTGCTCGATGACGCGGGTCAGTGCTTCGGTGTTGGTGATCGACATAACGGTCATTCTCAGCTTAGGTAGTCGCGCATGGAGGCGACCGCGCGGTCCACGCCGGCGGCGTCGACGTCGAGGTGGGTCACGAGGCGCAGGCGATGCGAGCCCGTCGCCAGCACGCCGCGTGAGGCCAGATGGCCGAGCAGGCCAGCGGCGCGCTCGCTCGGCACGTCGACGAAGACGATGTTCGTCTGCGGCTGCGGGGCGCTCACTCCGGGCAGGCCGGCCAGACCCGCGGCCAGGCGCGCGGCGTTCGCATGGTCGTCGGCGAGGCGATCGACGTGATGGTCGAGCGCATAAAGCGCCGCCGCGGCGAGCACGCCAGACTGGCGCATTCCGCCGCCGGCCATCTTGCGCCAGCGGTGCGCGCGGGCGATGAACTCGCGGCTGCCGCACAGCGCCGAGCCCACCGGCGCCCCGAGGCCCTTGGAGAAGCACACCGAGACGCTGTCGAAGTGCTGCGCGACCTCGCGCGGCGCGACTCCGAGCGCAAGCGCCGCGTTGAAGAGGCGCGCGCCGTCGAGGTGGGTCGCAAGGCCGCGCTCGCGCGCCAGCCCCGTCGCGGCCTGCAGGTAGGCGAGCGGCAGCGCACGGCCGCCAAGCGTGTTCTCGAGGCACAGCAAGCGGCTGCGCGCGAAGTGCGCGTCGTCGGGCTTGATCGCCGCCTCGATGTCGGCCAGCGCCAGCGTGCCGTCGCTCTGGTGCGCGATCGGCTGCGGCTGCACGCTGCCGAGCACTGCCGCGCCGCCGCCTTCCCAGCGGTAGGTGTGCGCCATCTGGCCGACGATGTACTCGTCGCCGCGCTGGCAATGGGCGAGGATGGACACGAGGTTGCTCTGCGTTCCGCTCGTCACGAACAACGCTGCCTCGAAGCCGAGCAACTCGGCGATGCGTTCCTGCAGCGCGTTGACCGTCGGGTCGTCGCCGAACACGTCGTCGCCGACCTCGGCGCACGCCATCGCCTCGCGCATCGCCGGGGTCGGGCGGGTGACGGTGTCGCTGCGAAGATCGACAAGGATGTCGGCCCCCCGGCCGCCGAGTACGGCAGCCGACCCCCCGCGGGGGTCGCGCCCGGCTTGGGGCGGCCCGGCGCTCGGGCGCGTCAAGCCCGCAACTCCAGGAAGTTCTTGAGCATCGCGTGCCCATGCTCGGTGAGGATGGACTCCGGATGGAACTGCACGCCTTCGAGCGGCGTCGCCGTGCCCGCAAGATCGCGGTGGCGCAGGCCCATGATCTCGCCGTCATCGGCCGTCGACGTCACCTCCAGGCTCTCGGGCAGCGACTCGCGCTCGACGGCGAGCGAGTGGTAGCGGATCACCGTGAAGGCTTTGGGCAGCCCGGCGTAGACGCCGCGCTCGTCGGTCGTCAGCACGCTCGTCTTGCCGTGCATCAGCCGCTGCGCGCGAACGACCTTGCCGCCCAGCGCCGCGCCTATCGCCTGATGCCCGAGGCAGACGCCGAGGATCGGCAGCTTGCCCGTGAAGTGGCCGATGGCCGCAACGCAGATGCCCGCCTCGGCCGGCGAGCACGGCCCGGGCGAGAGCACCAGGCGCTGCGGGCGCAACTCGGCAATGCCTTCGAGCGTGATCTCGTCGTTGCGAAACACGCGCACGTCTTCACCGAGTTCGGCGAAGTACTGCACCAGGTTGTAGGTGAACGAGTCGTAGTTGTCGATCATCAGCAGCATTTGGGCTCTATCCTGTTGATTCCATTGGGTGTTCAGGTCGTCACCCACGTTTCATACCCGCTTTGATACCCGCTTTTTCTGTCGCTGGCGAGGCCGGCGCGACGTGCTGGGTGGGGACTGAGGCGCCCGTGCGGGCGCAATAGGTCGGTCAGGCGGATGGCTTGCGCCTACGCCAACCGAAGAGTGCCGCTGATGAAAGAAAGCGCGCAGACATGGAATGCATTATGGGCTACGTCGCCACGCGGCACCGCTTCGCGATGCGGCCCCGTCCACCAGCGCTTCATGCCGCCTGCTCTGGGCGGGGCCACACTCGGCACATCATCTCCGCAAGCTTGCGCCCACGGTCGGCAATGGCCGCTTCGTCCCACCCGTCCAAGCCGTCGAAGTACCGATTCAGGCGCAGAACCGAGTGCTTGTACTCGGCCCGCTTCGAGTCGAACGAGCCGTTGCTTGCCGCTGGGTTCAGGTACTTGTTCAGCAAGGTGAGGTTGCCAAGCGTCTGGAGTTGGCTGTTCCGTTGGCGTATCGGCTCAACCAGTTCCTTGAGTTCATCCTTGGCCAGATACGGAAGCGAAGTAACACCCGCGGGTATCACCATGCCACGGAGTGGCCAGTTGGCCGCCCATGATTGCGGCAGCACGTGTTCGATCTGCAAGCCCGGCGGGATGTCGTGCCCCTCGGTCTTCTTTCCGCGCTGAGCCAGCTCCAACCGCTCCAACACGAGTCGCAGCACCGACGTACGTTGCGGGTCGAAGACGGGCTTACCGATCGCGTGCTCGATGAGATCCGCATCGCTAGGCCACCGCCGGGTGGAGCCCCCGCCGCTGAGAAGCTTCTGGCGTAGTCCGGCCAGAACACTCTCGGGCTTCAGGCCGCGCAACGCTCCGATGATCTCGACGAAGAGCTTGTTGTACTCCTTGTTCTCTTCCCGCATGAACGCACGCCGCACGACGAAGGCTTCGAGCAATGTCAAGCACTCCGTTCGCTGCGACTCGTCCAGCCCCGCCTCCAGTTCCAGGTACAGGATCAGTGGGGTGACGGTCGAAACGTCGAGGTCGGCGATGACTCGCCGCAGGTCGGTGCAGGGGAGGCCAGCGGTAGACGCGCCCTCGTAGGCTTGGTAGGCCTCGCCGTAGCGCACGAGATCGGCCAGTTCCTCGCGCACGCTGGGGTAGCGCGCCGGCACCACCCCAACCCAACGCCGGTACTCCTCGTTGACTCGCCTGGCATCGATGAGTTGGCCGGTCTTGGCCATCAGGAAGTAGCGCAGGCCCAGGTCGAGCCGGGAATATGTCCGGCCGGCGCGTTTGATCTCGGTGCTCCAGAACGGCGTCTCGAACTTGCTCCAGTAGTCCGAGAAGATCTTGTCCCGGTCCTGTCGCTCCCGCTCGGCGCGCATGAAGATCAGGCTGCGCAGCAGGTCGGACTGCGACAAGGGCCGCCCCTGTGAGTTAAGCGAATAGAAAATCTCCTGAGCGTCATCGCCTTCAGAGAGTGCAATCTCGACGACGTGAAACCGTTGCTGCAGGGCCTGTAGCAAGGCAAACGCGCAGTCTTCGCCGGTCTTTCCGGACTTCGTCGATGTCTGCGTCACCCACGACTCGACCGATCGCGCGAAGAAGAGATAGGCCTCGACGAGGTTGCTCCTGGGCTCGGGTTTCCTCTTTCTCGGTAGCTTGATGAGTGGGTATCGCTTTTCTACCTCGCCTCTGCTGCCACCCGAGACAATCGCGCGAAAGACATCGCGATTCAGCGTGGACGGCCAAAGCTTGTATACCTCCTCGTCCGGCCTTTCCATGACATCAGCATCGGAGTTCGCCAGATAGCGAGCCGTCGTCCGGTCGAGCGTCTTCCAGTCGTTCTTCCTGGCGTAGTCGCGGAACGCGCAGAGCAGAAGCTGCAGCGTCGTCAAGCGCTGCTGCCCGTCGATGACCAGGAACCTCTTTACCTCCCGCGGCGAGCTGGGTCGCACACCTTCGATGATGAGAGCACCAAGGTAGTGGGGCACGGTCTCAGTGCCAGCGATCTCGAGGTCCGCCTTCTCGACGACGTCTTCCCACAGCGTCGACCACTGGGGGTTCTCTTCCCAGACGTATAGCCGTTGGAACATGGGCACCACGTACCGAAGCTGAGAGTTGAATAGCGCGTCAATGGTTCTGGGATTGGCCTGCATGTTCCGCCTTGTTCTTGCTGCGATCTCGATCTCTTGGTGGTTCTGGCTACGGTCTGCTGTTGCGACAGCTCACAGCGCCAAGCCCGAGCCACGCTGCGCCCACCCAGGTACAAGCTTCCACGCATCGCGCATCCTTCCGTGATGGGCGTCCGCGGAGCTGTCCAGCCCGCGCACATGGGCCCAGAAGTGGCCGGAGTGGTTGGCTTCCAGCAAGTGGCAGATCTCATGAACCATCACGTAGCGCACCAGCTCTCGCGGCAGGAAGAGCAGCTTGCAGTTCAGGCTGATGCGCCCGCTGGGCGCGCAACTGCCCCACCGTGTGCGCTGGTTCTTGATCGAGATGTCGGTCGGCGTGTGCCCGCACTGCGCTGCAACCCGCTCTAGCCAGGGCGGCAGGGCCTTCGTAGCGTGGCGCGCCAGCCATCGGCGAAGGGCTGCATGGCAGGCCTCAACATCGCTGACCGCGCCATACACGACGATGCGCCCGGGTTGATCCGTCGTCGCACCCACGGTTGAGCGGCGCGTCTCCCTGTACTCGACCCGCCAAGACTCCGCCAACGCAGGCAAGTCGAACGCTTGGGGGCGGGCGCCCACCGGCGGGTGGATCAGGTGGCGGACCGTGTCGAACTCGGCCAGGCGCGCCGCGATCCAGTCGGCCTTGCCTGACACCAGCTGCTGCACCTTCTCGCGCCTTAGCCCCGCAGGTACGACGACAACCAAGCCCTCGCGCGCGCCGACACGCAGCCGAGCCGATCGCGCCCGCGTCGAGAACCGAATCTCGTAGTCGATGGCGCGCCCGTCCGGCAGCTTCACGCAGCCGCGCGCGGCGGCGTCAGTCAATGCTGCCATCGCCGTTCACACCCGAATCGCCATCCGCTTGTGGCTGCCGCTGGTAGTGCCGCCGCTTGAGCGTCTGCACCAGCGTGCCGATGAAGCCCATGGCATCGGCCGACAGCAACCCGGCTGCCGAGAACCGTGTTGCGACCAGCATCAACAAATCGCGTGTCAGCTCCGGGTCTACCGTGGACGTGTTCCACCAGCCCGCGAAGCAGTGCTTGTCGGCCAGTTCCAGCGTGGCTGCTGCGATATCGACAGCCAGCGCGTCGGCAATGGCCGGGTTGCGGGCCTTCACCTTCAAGGCCAACTGCTGCGCAATGGGACGATTGACCTCATCGACGGCCTGCCTCACGGCGTCTGTCAGCTTCTCCAATTCCTCGATCAGCGCGATGCCAGCCAGGGTGCCGGCGCGCTTCTCATCGATCAGACGCTGCAGCTCTTCGGACAGCGACCTGAACGACTCGTCCTGATCCAAGCGGATACGCAGCTCCGCCGACAACATCGCCTCGATGTCCAGCGCTTTTGCGTCCGGCTTCTTGTCCTTCAGCTTGGTCAGGAAGTGCTCGTCCAGCACATAGGTCGGGAACTCGGTCTCGAGTTCATCGACATCGATGTGATCGCGAATCAGCTCACGTGTGCGGGCTGCGTCCTGTTCCGTCGCCTCCACGCTCTTGCTTGCATCCGGATAGAACTTCTTCCGGTAAAGCATGTACAGCTTGGTCAGCCAGGCATAAGGGCGCAGGTAGTCGCGCAACCTCTCGTCGGGCTGCAGCGCTTCGTACAGCACGCGCAGATTTCGATAGCCGCCGTCGAACTGCTTCTCGGCGCCGTCTACATCACGCAGGATCTTCATCGCGGTGATGAAGGCATCGTGCGAGCCGTCGCGGGGCACGGTGTCTTGCGGGAACAGGCCCCAGATCTCCTGGAAGGTCTTGCGGAAGTGCTCCAGGATGGTGTCGAACGGAAACGCCACATCGCCCAACTCATCAGGGCGGTAGTTCAGCGCCTCGTTCAGGTGATCGAAGATGCCGTAGTAGTCGAGGATGAGGCCGTGGCCCTTCAGCTCGTTGTACGGCCGGTTCACCCGAGCGATGGTCTGCAACAGCGAGTGGTTCAGCAACTTCTTGTCCAGGTACAGCGCCTGCAGGATCGGGGCATCGAAGCCGGTCAGGAGCATGTCGCAGACGACCAGGATCTGCACCTTGCGCAGCGGCTTGTCGCGATGCTCCTCCAGCTCGGACTGCGCGGGGATCAAGAATTCATTCAGCACCTTCTTGCGCTTGGCCTCGCCCAGGTACAGCGCCTGAATGTCCTGCGGGTCGTTCTGCGGCGCCTCGGAGATGACGGGCACCACCACGTCGGCGCCCAGGCGTTCGCGCAGCGCCGCCGTGTAGAGCTGGACCGCCTTCTTCTCCCTGCAGACGAACATGCCCTTGAACCCATTCGGTTGAACGTGCTCGGTGAAGTGCTTGGCCACGTCATCGGCGATCTGTGCAATGCGCTTGTCGTGGTACAGCAGTGCTTCGAGCCGTGCGCCTTCGGTGACCAGCTTGCTACGCTCGTCTTCAGGCAGGTGGCCGAACTCGCGCTGGAAGGCTAGGTCGAGCTTGGTGCCGTGCAGTTGCCAGTCGGTCACCCGGGGCTGCCAGTGGATCGGCTTGACCACGCCATCGCGCAGCGCATCGGTCACCGTGTAGGGGCGGCCCATGTAGCGCTCGAGCTTGCCGTCGTCCTTCACGTAGCCCCAGGCCTTGGGGGTGTTGTGGTCATCGTTCTCGATCGGCGTGCCGGTGAAGCCGAACATCGAGGCGCCCTCCACCGCCGAGCGCATGTAGGTGCCCAGCTCGCGCTCTTGGGACCGGTGCGCCTCGTCGGCCATGACGATGACGTTGGGGCGCTGCTGGGTCACGCGCGCCGGCATGCCGTCGAACAGATGAACGGTGGTCAGGATCACACCGCGATAGTCGCCGCGGAGCTTCTCCTCCAGGTCGCGCTTGCTGGCCGCAACGTGCACGTTGTCCGTGCCCGTGGAATTCAGTTCACGATCCATCTGGTCACCCAGCTGCTCGCGGTCCACCAGCAGGATCACGGTCGGCTGCTGCAGCTTGGGGTCTTCCCACAGGCTGCGGGCGGCGTAGATCATCGTCAGCGTCTTGCCCGAGCCCTGCGTGTGCCAGATCAAGCCGCGGCGCTTCTCGGCCGGCATCGACAAGGCGGTGGCTCGGTTCAGGATGTCCTTCACCGCCAGGTACTGCTGGTAACGCACCACCACCTTCTCGGTCTTGCCATCCTTGGTGATGAAGACGATGAAGTGGCGGATGAAATCCAGCAGGTTGCTGCGATCGAACAGGCCGTACAGCGAGACCTTCATCTCGTCGTACTCGTCAACCTCGTGCGGCCACGGGTCGCGCCACTGCAGCCAGAACTGCAAGCGCCGGCCCGGCACGCCGTACATCATCTTGGTTTCGTTCACGCCCACGCCATAGGCGTTGGTGTAGAAGAGCTGGTCAATCTCTTCGGCGTACATGCCCAGTTGCTTGGCGCCTTCGCGCCAATCGGGCTTGCTGCGGCTGGCGGTCTTGGCCTCGATCACCACGATGGGGATGCCGTTGATCAGCAGCACGATGTCCGGGCGCCGGGTTGATCGCCCGTCGATCGAAAACTGGTTGGTCACCCACCAGTCGTTGGCGTCCAGGTTGTCGAAGTCGATCAGCCGCACGTCCTGTGCGTTCTCGGCCGCGTCGAACTTGTAGTTGACGCCACCCTTCAGCCAGGCCAGCCACTGCTGGTTGTCGCGACAGCCGCGCAGCTTGGTGATGATGGCGTCCACGCGCGCGTCATCGGTCAGCACCGTCGGGTTCAGCGCCTTGAGCTTCTCGCGCAGCACGGGCAGCAGCAGCACCTCGCGCTCGTCGGGCCGATGTTCACGCAGTTGCTCGCGTGAGCGCCAAGCCCAACCCAACTGCGCCGCCCGCAGGTGTTCGATGATTTCGCGCTCGACGGTGGTTTCCTCGTTGAAGAGGGTTCGTACCGTGTAGGGGACCGGGCCTTCTCTCACTTCAGGCATGAATCGCTCCTACAGGAATTCTGATCACGCCCGTCAGCAGGCTGCGCAGTAGGGATCGCTTGACTTCCAAAAGAGCCTCAACCTTTGTGGATTGAGCAATCAGCTGGGCCTCGGTGCTGTCCAGGAGCGCAACGATTTCCCGTTGCTCATCCAGCGAAGGACATGCAAACAGCTCTCGCCCGATGTCTCGTTTGCTCATCATCCAAAGCCCGCTACCGGACTCTGCCTTCGATTGCAGCCGATCCAAAAAAACTCGTGACTGCCAGAGATACGGGACAAACCGGTCGGCAACTTCTTCACTGTTGAAGCGCAGCCGAATCAGCTTGTCGGAGTAGATCGTGTCGTGTGGCGGCGCCTCGCGGAGCAAGCCACCCGTCCCAACGTAATCACGGTTTCCGTTGCCTCTCAGCACGAAGAAGTCGCCCATTCGCGCCCGGTATCGCTCAACGTCCTCGTCGGGTACGTCGACGTAAGTCACATCTGCCGGGTTGCACACCCCCTCCTTCACGCAGGTGACGTTGAGAATGGGTGTGCCTGGCGGATCCGGGCGCGACAGCGGCGACGTGCCACTGTCGGGCTTCTCGGATAACACTGATCGGATAGCTCTTACCCTCCAGCCGATGGGGATTGGACCAATCTTCGAATCCTCGGCACCTCGAATCTGATCCGGCATTCCGGTACGAAAGAGTGATTGCATCAGCGATCGCTTGACCTCCCGCGTCGCAGTTAGCTCTTTACGCGCCTTCTTGACTACGTCATCGGTCAGCTTGAGAGAAGCAGCGATTCGGCGCTGCTCATCCACGCAAGCGGGAAAGCGCACCGCCAAGCGCTTGACAGCGCTCCAGCTGAAGTTGGCCAAGCCGGTCGTTTGCTGCGATGTCTTGCTGAAGATCTCGTGCACCATGTGGAGGCGCATCCAAGACGCGAAGAAGTCCGACTCCAACTTCTGCTGGTCCTTCGGCTGGATGCCGACCAGAAACGAGGCAAAGACCATCGGACAGTCTTCTTCAATCAACACCGAGTCGCCGATCCGATCCTGCGTACCGTTCGAGCCCACGAACAGCAACCACCCCTTCGTAACTGCCGCCTTCTCGATCGCCTCGGGCGCTACGTTTCGGAGGTGTAGCAAGTCCGCCAAATCGAGTGTGTCTTGCACATTCGGGATTCGGATTACGGGGATGGTGTCGGATTCTGCGCGGCCGACTTCATCGCCCTTCTCCCACGTGTACCCTCGTCGATTCACGACCACGCTGGCGAGTGGCTCCTCGACCCACCCATCAGGCAACGGTGTGTCGTAGATTGCCTTCATGCCGCTTGCACTCCTGCCGCCTTCAGCATGGCCTTCAGCACCTGTTGCGCAGCGGTCGCTGCATCTTCCGCGGCGAGGAGATTCGCCAGTGCATCGGGCAGCGGCCTTGTAGTGTCGGGTTCGAAGGTGTCGACGTAGCGCGGGAGATTGAGGTTGAACTCGTTCTCTTCGATCTCCGCCCTGGCAATCACCGTGAAGTAACGGCGCGCCTCGTCGTCACTGCCGCAGATGCGCAGCAGGTCCGCCGCCGCCTCGCGCAGATGGGTGACTTCGCGTTCGGCAGCGAGCTTGACCTCCTGCTCGCGGACATCGCGCTCGTCCTTGAGCTTGCTCAAGTCCTTGACGGCACGAGTCACCTGCTTGTAGCGTGCCTTGATCGCGTCGACGAGCTTCTTGCGCGCGTCGTCGAATTTGGCCTTCGGCGCCACGAGCGATGCCTTCAGTGCAGCCTTGTCGCCGCGGCCGGCGCCGGCGATCTCACCCTCGATGCGCTCGATCTCCGCCTGCAATGGTGCCAACGGGTGAAAGTACGGGTGCTCGGGCGCGATGGCGTCCTTGACGGCCTGCACCTTCAGGTCCAGCGCGTCCAGGGTCACCAGTTCGGCCTCCAGCCGCGGCAGCGGTTCCAACACGGGGCCGTAGGCGTCCTCGATGTCGGCCATGCGGCCGTCGCGCTGCTGCTCCACTTCACGGATCAACTGCGCCTCGTGCTTGGGCACCAGGTGGCGCGCGGTTTGCAGATTGCCAAAGGCACGCCAGGGCACCAGCGTGCGCATCAGGTCGGAGGGGCGCAGCAGGTTCTGTGGGTTGCCTTTGTGGAAGTGGCGCGAGGCCCAGATCATCAGGATCTTGTCCTTGCGCGCCGCGGGCTTGGCCTTGTTCAACAGAAGCAGGCAGCCGGGCACGTTATTGCCATAGAACAGTTTGCCCGGCAACACGACGATGGCTTCGATCAGGTCGGCCTCGATGAAGCCGCGGCGGATCACGTATTCGGCATCGGCCTTCTGGTTCTGGCCATCTTCTTCCTCGGTCTGTTCGGGCTGACCGCGGAACAGCACGCCCTGCGACATCACCACCATGCCCTGACCGCCGGCGCCGGTATCCGGGTCGGCATCCTTCAGTGACTTGGCGATTTGCTGCAGCCAGGCCCAGTCGCCGTTGCTCGTGGGTGGCATGCCGTAGGACAGGCGGCCGAACTTGTCGCCGGCCGCCACGGTGTCGTGGCCCCAGTCCTCCAGTGAGAAGGGCGGATTCATGATGACGCGGTCGAACTGCTTGAGGCGACTTTCGGCGGTGAGGTGGCGCGGGTCGCGCAGACTGTCACCCTGCTTGTGGTCCCACACGGGGATGCCGTGCAGGATCATGTTGATGCGTGAGATGTTGTAGGTGGCGACGTTGGATTCCTGCCCGTGCAGCTGCAGCTGGCGCACATCGCCGCCGTGCTTCTTGACGTGGCGGATGCACTGCAGCAGCAGGCCACCGGAGCCGCTGGCCCAGTCGCAGATGGCCATGCCGGCGCGCGGCTGCAGCACCTCGGCCATCAGGAAGCCCACCTCGGCCGGCGTGTAGAACTCGCCGCTGGACTTGCCGGCCTTGCTGGCGAAGTTGCGGATCAGGTACTCGTAGGCGTTGCCGAAGAGGTCGTCGGAGACATGGGCCCGGTCGAAGGTCTGGCTACCGAAGTGGTTGATCAGATTGACCAGCTTGTCGCGCGGCAGCTCGTCCTGCTTGTTGAAGTCGATCTTGCCGGTGAGGATGCCGTCGAAGTTGTTCTGGCGGTGGGCGTTGGCGCGCTCGATGGACAGCATCGCGTCGTTGAGCGCCTGCCCGAGCTGGCCTTTCGCGGTGCGCGCCACATCGGCCCAGGCCGCGTGCTCCGGCACGGTGAAGTGGTGGTTCTGTGGGTCACGGGCCAGCAGGATGGCTTGGTCCCTGGGCATGCCGGCCTTGGCCAGCGCGTCAACCTGGGTACGGACCTCTTCCTCGTAGCAGTCGCTGATGCGCTTGTAGAACAGCAGCGCGAAGACATAGCCGCGAAACTCGGAGTGGTCGGCATTGCCGCGCAGGATGTCGGCGGCCTTGTCGAGGTAGGTTTCAAGCTCGCCCTGGGTCATGCGCCGCGTGGGGCGGATGACGATCGGCGTCTCGAGCTTGGTCAGCAGTTCTTGCAGATTCATAGGTTCTCGTTCACTTCGGATGGCCGATTCGCCCAGGGCACGGCCATCCCTGTTTGTTCTTGTGCGGGTTCAGCGTGGCGTCGTAGGTGCTGCGCTTGAAGGTCTTGCCGCAGACGGTGCAGGCAAAGGTGTACGACACGCCGAAGCCGCGCGCCGGCTTGGGTAACGGCGCGCGCCTTGATGCGGGCGCGCCGATCAACCTGCCTAGTCTCGGAGGCGCTACGGGTGCCGACGGTCGCGCGATCGCTGGGGCGTCCAACGGTCCTGTGGCTGTCAATTCGATGGCGTAGCGCGGCCGGTAGGCCTGGCGGGTAACGGTCGCCGACCGAATGCGGTCGAGGCGGTAGCTCCTCGATTCACCGGTGTCGGCCTTGACGCCGAAGAGCAGCAGATCGCCAGCACTCGTCCGACGGACCGAATACGGTTCGATGGTGGGTGCGGTGCGCTCGCCGTCTTCCTTCGTGTAGTCGAGCTGAACGCAGAGCCGGTTTGCAGCCGCGAAGCGAATCGTCTCCATGGAGTTGGCTCCCGCGCCCCAGGCACGGACCATCGCAGGCGGGCGCCATCCGGCATCCACGGCCACCCGCCCAGTCGAGATGGCGGCGAGCATCGGCACAGCAGCCGCCTCGTTCAGCCAGTCAAACACCGCCGGCAACTCTTGCCAGAACTCTTCGAAGGGCGGGCAGGTGGGCAACTGGTGGCCGAGCATCTGCTCCCATTCCACCTCGATGGCCACACGCTCGGGCCGGTCGCTCAGGGCGTCAAGCGTCGGGACTGCAATGCCCTTGAACTCGCACTTCCGCGCCAGCGTGCTGCGCACCACGGCGCGGTCGGGCTGCAGGTCTTGCCGGCGATAGAGGTGGACCACGTCGTAGAGGTCCCGGGGGCGCTGGCGTTCGGCCAGCGCACGCATCTTCTCGGCGAACACCTCCTCGAACGGATAGCAGAGAACACGGATGCCGGCGCTCGGCAGATCGGTGTACGGGTGATGCACGGGCCGCTGCACGGGCGCGAGCACCAGCACCTCATCGGAAGCGAGGTCCAGCTTGATGCGCGGAGGATCACCAGCGCGGCCGAGCGGGCCGCGATAGCCCACTCGGCCCTGGGCTGACATGCTGCCGCGCGGATTGGTGAAGACCTCGAACTTGCGCGCCTCCGGTGGGAGCTGGAGGCCGGATGCGTCGTAGACCCACTCGCCGATCTCTTCGAAGACCCCTGCAAGAAAGCCTTCGCCCAGGTGTTCGGCATCCTGCAGGGTGAAGTCGAGATCTTCAGAGAACCTGTAGGTCTCGAAGAAGCACTTCTTCAGGCAGGTGCCGCCCTTGAAGACCCAGCGCGAGCCAATCACGGGATGCGCCGCAATCCCGGCCAGGAACCAGCCCAGCGCATAGTCCTTCTCGACGACATGCGCCTGCAACTGCAGCTCGGCCGCCAAGGTCATGATCTCCTGCTTGGGGATCACGATTGGGCCTTCCCGGAGGACCTTCGCGCTGCGCGCTCCGGTGTGGCCCTTGGGAGCGGCCCGGCGGGCTCACGCAGTTCGCTATCCGGCACCCACACTCGCCATGCCGTGACCAGCCGATCCGCCGGCAATGCAGGGTCCAGTCTGGCGTAGCCCGCGGTGAGGCGGGTTCGGCACAACTCGATGAGCGCAGCCTGGTCGGGCTGGTCGCGTTGCAGCAGAAAGCCGAGCCGCTTGTAGACCGCCCCGCTGCCGATCCTGGCGGCGTAGTCGGCGAGCTTGGCCACTTCCTTGGGGTGGTCATGAAAGAGTGCCACCAGCATCTCGGCCATGTGGCGGATGCCACCGCCCAGCGCAGGGTCGGCCAGCATGTCGATGAGGGTACGGGCCGGGTCCGAAACCCGGACGCGCGTGCCGCCGCGCCAGATCGTCTTCAGGCCGACGAACCGAGCGGGGCCCACCGTGTGCAGCTCGAAGCGGGCCTTGCGCAGCACGGGCTGACGCTCGCGTGGGCGCGTGGTGGTCATCACGCAGATCGAACGAAAGAGCTGCTCGGTCAGCCCCCAGTGCTCGGCCGCGGACCAACCACCGATGTAGCAAGGCGAGAACATGGCGGCAGCGACAGACCAGGCATCATCCAGCGCCACATCGGCCGATTCGGATTCGATGGGCACAGGAACGTAGGCGCCCCGGCGAACACGCGCCAGCCAGCCCGCACGCGACCAGATTGCCAGTCTGCGAGCAGCCGCTGCAGGCGTCAGCCCAAGGGCGGCGGCGGCTTGGCTTGGCGTCACGATGGGCGGGCTGTCGCGCAGCAGCTTGCTCAGCTGGCTGCGAGACGCCGCACTCAGGCCGGCTGGTGTCATTGGTAGACGTTGGCTCTCATGTGGTCCGAAGGCCGGTTGAGGAGCCAACGCCCCCTTTCAAACCGTGCATGCGGATTTCCCGCACACGGCTTACCGGTGGCCGTCGGCTCGCAGCATTGTGCGGCCCTACCCTTTC
>CAIKUF010000135.1 GCA_903830565.1 uncultured bacterium
CCGGCGCCCGAGATTCGCCCGGTCCGCGTGACCACGATCGAGAGCCGCACCGCCGGCGGCATCGTGGCCATCACCGGCACGGTGCAGGCGCAGACCGAGATCAACCAGTCGTTCCGAATCGACGGCCGCCTGATCGAGCGCACGGTGGACGTTGGCGACAACGTCAAGCCCGGTCAGCTCATCGCGCGCCTCGATCCCCAGAACGAGGAAAGCAACCTGCAGGCCGCGCGCGCGCAACTGGCCGCGGCGCGGGCCCAGGCCGTGCAGGCGCAGAGCAACTTCGTTCGCATGCGCGAGCTGGTGGTCGAAGACGCAGTGTCGCGAGCCTCGTTCGAGCAGGCCGAGGCCTTGCAGCAGACCGCCGCCGCGCAGGTCGAGGCCGCGCAGTCGCAGGTCAACCTAGCGCAGAACCGCCTCAGCTACACGCGCTTGTTCGCTGACGTTGCCGGCGTGGTCACGGCGCGCGGGCCGCAGGCGGGCGAAGTGGTGGGAGCAGGTCGAATGGTCGTGCAGGTGGCGCGCGAAGGCACGCGCGACGCCGTGTTCGACGTGCCGGCGCAGGTCAAGGACAGTGCACCGAAGAACCCCGACATCACGGTGGCCCTCAGCAGCGACCCGACGGTCACCGCGGCCGGTCGGGTGCGCGAAGTCTCGCCCCGCGCTGACCCGGTGACCGGCACCTTCGCCGTGCGCGTGCGCCTCGTCAATCCGCCGCCGGCGATGCGCCTGGGCAGCACGGTGACGGGGCGGATGAAGCTGGACGCCGCCACCGGCATCGAGATTCCGGCGACGGCTCTGGTGCGAACCGAGGGCAAGGCGGCGGTGTGGGTGGTCGACCCGAAGGCCGGTACGGTGTCGCTGCGCAGCGTGACCGTCGGCTCCTCTGACGCTGCGATGGTGCGTGTCGCGTCGGGGCTGAACCCGGGCGACGTGGTCGTCACCGCGGGCGTTCAGGCACTGCGCCCCGGACAGAAGGTGCGTTTGCTCGAGACCAAATCGTGATCGGGCCGAATCTGTCGGAATGGGCGCTCAAGAAGCGCTCGCTCGTCATCTTCCTGATGATCATCGGCGTGGTGGCCGGCGTCATGTCGTTCATGAAGCTGGGCCGCGGGGAGGACCCGCCGATCACCGTGCGCACCATGGTCGTGGCCGCCGGCTGGCCCGGTGCGACGGTGGAAGAAACGCTCAAGCAGGTGACCGAACGGCTGGAGCGCACGCTGCAGGAGACCGACTACCTCGATCGCCTGCGCAGCTACACCATCGCCGGGCAGACGACGATCTTCGTCGACCTGAAGCAATCGACGCCGCCTCACAAGATTCCCGACATCTGGTACCAGGTGCGCAAGAACATCGGCGACATGTGCCACACGCTGCCGCAGGGCGTGCTCGGGCCGTTCCTCAACGACAGCTTCGGCGACACCTTCGGCATCATCTACGCGTTCACCGCCGAGGGTTTCAACTTCCGCGAACTGCGCGACTACGTGGAGGCCGCGCGCTCGCGCCTGCTGCAGGTGCCCGACGTCTCGAAGATCGAGGTGCTGGGCGCGCAGGACGAGCAGATCTACATCGAGTTCTCGCTGGAGCGCCTGGCGGGCCTGCGGCTGAACCTGAACCAGATCGTGGCCACGCTGCAGGCGCAGAACCTGGTGCGCCCGGCCGGCACGATGCACGGCGAGCAGGAGCGCGTATTCCTGCGCGTGACCGGCGCCTTCGACTCCGAGCGAGACATCGAGGCGGTGAACTTCGTCTCCGGCGACCGCATCTTCCGCCTCGGCGACATCGCCACCGTGCGGCGCGGCTTCACCGACCCGCCGCAGCCGATGTTCCGCGTCAACGGCAAGCAGGCGATCGGCTTGGCGATCGCGATGCGCGATTCCGGCGACATTCTGGCGCTGGGCGAGAACCTGCGCCGCGAGATGACCGACATCAAGGCCAATCTGCCGGTGGGCATCGAAACGACGCTGGTGGCCGACCAGGCTGTGACGGTCGATCTGGCGATCAGCGACTTCATGACCTCCTTGTGGCAGGCCATCCTCATCATTCTGGTGTGCAGCTTCGTCAGCCTGGGCGTACGGCCCGGCGCGGTGGTCGCCTTGGCGATTCCGCTGACGATGGCGATCGTGTTCGCGATCATGGACGTGGCCAACATCGACCTGCACCGCATCTCGCTGGGCGCGCTGATCATCGCGCTCGGGATGCTGGTCGACGACGCGATGACCACGGTGGACGCGATGCTGCGCCGGCTGGGAGCCGGCGACACCCCGGACGAAGCGGCGACCTTTGCCTACCGCACGCTGGCCGCGCCGATGCTGATCGGCACGCTGGTGACGATCGCCGCCTTCGTACCGATCGGCTTCGCCAAGAGCGGGGCCGGCGAGTACACCTTCTCGATCTTCTCGGTGGTCGCTATCTCGCTGATCGTCTCGTGGCTGGTGGCAGTGGTCTTCGGACCGCTGATTGGCAAGGCGCTGCTCAAGCCGCCGAAGAAGCAGGAAACCGAGCCCAAGCCGGGCAAGCTGGTGCTGCTGTACAGCAGCTTCCTGCAGGCCGCGATCCGCATGAAATGGGTGACCATCGGCGTCACGATTGCCGCCTTCGTCGCCTCGCTGATTCTGCTGGGCAGCGTGTCGCGGCAGTTCTTCCCGTCCAGCGACCGCCCCGAGCTGACGGTGGACCTGACGCTGCGCCAGAACGCGTCGATCTTCGCCACCGAGGCTGAGGTCAAGCGGCTGGAGACGATTCTCAAGGCCGACCCCGACGTCGACCACTTCAGCAGCTACGTCGGTCGCGGCGCGATCCGCTTCATCCTGACGCTGGACGTGCAGTTGGCCAACCCCTTCTTCGGCCAGTTCGTCATCGTGGCAAAGGACCTCGAGGCGCGCGAGCGCCTGCACGACAAGCTGGAAAAGGTGCTGGCCGAAGAGTTCCCAGGCGTCGTCTCGCGCGTCTCGCCGCTCGAGCTGGGCCCGCCCGTGGGCTGGCCGCTTCAGTACCGCATCTCCGGCCCAGACAAGGACGAGGTGCGGCGCCTGGCGCTCGAATTCGCGAACGTGGTCGGCACCGACACGCGCACGCGGCACGTGCACTTCGACTGGATGGAGCCGGCGCGCCAGTTGCGCATCAAGATCAACCAGGACCAGGCACGCCAGCTCGGCGTCAGCTCGACCACGATCGCCGCTGTGCTGAACGCCGCCATCTCGGGCACCGTGGTGACGCAGGTCCGCGACGACATCTACCTGGTCAACGCCGTGGTACGCGCCACCGATGGCGAGCGAGCGTCGTTCGAGTCGCTGGCCTCGCTGCAGGTGCCCACGCCGAGCGGCCGCATGGTGCCGCTCAAGCAGTTCGCCACCATCGCCGAGGAGCAGGAGTTCCCGCTGGTCTGGCGCCGCGACCGGGTGCCGACGCTGACGGTACGTGCCGACGTCAACCGCGGCGTGCTGCCCGACATCGTGGTGCAGGCGCTGGCGCCGAAGGTCGCCGAGTTCGGCGCCAAGCTGCCCAAGTCGTACAAGATCGAGACCGGCGGCCTGTTCGAGGAGAGCCAGATCTCGCAGGGGTCGGTGTTCGCGGTGATTCCGCTGATGATCGTGCTGATGCTGCTGGCGACGATGGTCATGCTAGTCAGCTTCCGCCGCACGCTGATGGTGGTGGCGATCCTGCCGCTGGGGCTGATCGGCGTCGTGATGTCGCTGCTGCTCTTTAACCGTCCGCTGGGCTTCGTCGCGATCCTGGGCATCCTGGCGCTGATCGGCATGATCGCGAAGAACACGTTGATCCTGATCGTCTCGATCGAGGAGGATCGCGCCAGCGGCCTCGCTGTGCGCGACGCCGTCGTGACCTGCGCCACCAACAGGTTGCGCCCGATGATGCTGACCGCGGTGTCCACCGTGCTGGGCCTGCTGCCGATCGCACCCACGGTGTTCTGGGGTCCGATGGCGTTCGCGATCATGGGCGGGCTACTGGTCGCGACACTGCTGACGCTGGTGTTCCTGCCCACCCTGTACGTGGCGGTGTTCGGCAAGGAGGACGCTTCAGCGGTCGCTCTCGCCGCCGAACGCACCTGAACCGGGACGGCGCCGATGGACGAGCACAGCGCCACCGCCAGCCCGCCGGCACCCGCCGTCAGCGACGACGGCGCGGAGCCGAGCGCGATGCTGGAGCTGCACGTCGCCGAGCTGCGGCAGCTCTTCGACGCCATGGACCCGGCGCCGTTTCGCGAGCGCGACCTCGACCCGAAGGCGGTGGCCTACATCCTCGACTGGGGCCGCGAAGCGCCTGCCGGGGAGCCGCTTGCGCTCGTCGTGCATCTGAGCCGCGAGCCGGCGACGCCCGCCAATGCGAACATGCTGCAGGGCGCCGTCCACACCTACTTCCGGCTGCGCGCGGTGGCCACGCGGCGCCAGTTGCGGCAACTGTTTCGCGTCGGCCGCGTGAGTCTGGTCATCGGCGTGGCGTTTCTTGGCGCGGCGATCGTCATCGGCGATTTCGTGGCCGGCCACTTTAGCAAGGGCGCCTACGGTTCGCTGATCCACGAGAGCTTCGTGATCGGCGGCTGGGTCGCGCTGTGGCGGCCGCTGGAGATCTTCCTCTACGACTGGTGGCCGATACGCGCCGAGGCCAGGCTGCACGACCGGCTGAGCGCGATGGACGTGCAACTGCGTAGCGCAGCGCCAGACGCTGCGCAGGGATCTGCCGCATGAGCGCGCCTGGGGCTTCGCCGTCTCGGCTGAATCTGCCGCGCTTCGCAGCGGTCTGGCGCGGGCTGGCGTTCTTCCTGCTCTGGGTCGTGCTGATGCAAAGCGCGAAGGTCGGTGATCTGGCGGTCGGCGCCTTTGCCGCCGCGATGGCGACCTGGGTCAGCCTGCGCCTTCTGCCGCCTGCGTGCGGCGGCGTGCACTTCGGCCATCTGCTGATGCTGCTGCCGCACTTCGCGTGGGAGTCGGTGCGGGCCGGCGTCGATGTCGCGCGCCGCGCGCTGGCTCCTGCCGTGCGCTTGCAGCCGGGCTTCGTTCGATGTCCGCTGGACTTCCCGCCCGGTCTGGCCCGCAACACCTTTGCCAGCATCACCAGCCTGATGCCGGGCGCGGTGCCGGTGGCGCAGGACGAGGGCGCACTCGAATATCACGCGCTGGACACCGCACAACCGGTGGTCGAGCAGTTGTGGAAGGAGGAGCGCCTGCTCGCCAAGGCTCTCGTCGCGGGGCGGCGCCATGCCTGAGTTCCTGCTCGCCTCAGCGGGCTTCGTGCTGCTGACGGTGGCCGTCGGCTTGCTGCGCGTGTTGCGCGGGCCGGGCGCCGTCGACCGCATGATGGCCGCGCAGTTGCTCGGCACGGGCGGCATTGCCGGCGTGCTACTGCTGGGCACTGCCACCGGTGAAGCGGCGGCCGTCGACGTGGCGCTGACGCTGGCCTTGCTGGCCGCGTTCGCGGCCATTGCCTTCGTGAAGGCCGCGCCGACGGCGGCGTTGGACGAAGCCGACGCAAAGGCCGACGCATGAAGGCCGCGCTCGACGTCTTCTCCATCGTCGCCATCGTCGCCGGGTCGTTCTTCTTTCTCGCCGGCACGGCCGGGCTGCTGCGCTTTCCCGACGCATTGACGCGGCTGCACGCGCTGACCAAGACCGACAACCTCGGCCTCGGCCTCGTCGTGCTCGGCCTGCTGCCGCGCGTCGATGGCGTGCTCGCGGCGTTGAAGCTGGTCTTCATCTGGCTGCTCGTGCTGCTCTGCGGGGCGGTGGCATCGCAACTCGTCGCGCGCGCCGCGGCGCGTGGGCAGGAGCGACGGACATGATGCTCGCGCTGAACGTCGGCCTCGCGCTGCTGATTGTTTCGCTCGCGGTGTGGACGGTGTTCGCGCGCGACACCTTTGCGGCGGCGGTCGGCTTCATCGCCTTCGGGCTCTTGCTCACGCTGGTCTGGGTGCAACTGCACGGTGTCGACGTCGCGCTCACCGAAGCCGCGATCGGCGGCGGCTTGACGGGCGCGCTGCTGATCGGCGCCTCGGCGCGCCTGCGGCCGACCGAAGCCGCGAGCCGCGGCGAACGCGCCGGGCCGTTCACCGTCACGCTGGCCGCGTTGCTGGCGTGCGCGGTGTCGGTTGCGCTCGTCGTCTGCGTGTTCACGCTGCCCGACCCGGCGCCGACGCTGGCCGCCGAGGTCGCGGTGAACATCACCTCCACCGGCGTCGGCAACCCCATCACCGCCGTGCTGCTCGCCTTCCGTGCGATGGACACCCTGCTCGAAGCGATCGTGCTGTTGTTCGCACTGATCGGCGTCTGGTCGCTGGCGCCGAGCAGTGCCTGGGGCGGGCGGCCCGGGCCGCTGCACCACGCCGACGCCAACGGCATGCTCGCCTACCTGGCACGCGTGCTGCCGCCGATCGGCGTCGTCGCCGGCATCTACATCTTTTGGGTCGGCGCCGATCATCCTGGCGGCAAGTTCCAGGGCGCGACGATTCTGGCCGCGATGTGGCTGCTCGTCATCATGGCCGGGCTCGCCGACACGCCGCCGATCAGCCGCACCTGGCTGCGCAGCGTGCTCGTTGCCGGGCCGCTTGTGTTCGTCGGCATCGGCTTCGTCGGCGTCGTCGCGGCCGGCGCGTTCCTGGCCTATCCGGCGGGCCTGGCCAAGCCGCTGATCCTCGTCATCGAGGCGGCGCTGCTGCCGACGCTCGCGCTGACGCTGGCCTTGCTGCTCGCCGGTGCGCCGCAGCGCGCGGAGCGGTCTCGCAAATTTGCGCCGCTTCCGCAAAAGTCCGCGCGCTCAGCATTTTGTGCAGCACGCCCATGTAGCCAATGCCCACCTTGGAGCCGTGCGTCTTGATGTTCGTCGTCCCCACCGCCAGCCCGCGATCGTTCATGCCAACCAGCGACAGGCAGCCCGTGCACGTCACGCTCCACGTCGCGGGCGCGTTTTCCGGGATGCGGTGGATCGCGACGACAAAATCCAGATCCTGCGGGTTCAAGTCCCACGTCTGCGCGCCAATCGCGTGGCCGGACTTGCTGAACGCCGCCGGAATGAGCACCGCTGTGCAACCTTCCGCGTCCGCCGGTAGGTTTCTGCCCAGCGCCAGCACGTCGCGCATGTCCGTCA
>CAIKUF010000136.1 GCA_903830565.1 uncultured bacterium
AGGCCGTGGACGATGGGTGCCTGCCGCAGCGAGGTAAAGGAGGAGGGACGGGCGAAGCCCGGCCCGGGGGACACGAGCAGCGGCGGGCACCCATCGTCCATGGCCCGCGCGAAACCGTGTACCAGGAACGACCGCAACGGGCAGCATGCTGCCGGCGGCTTCATCTTGGGGCCAGGGCGATTCATACCTGACCCTGCCTCAGCGCCACTTTGTGGTCGTTGGAGATCTCGCTCCGCCAAAGCGCCAGTGCCTCCAGGCACGCGCGCCGATGGGCGTCGCCCTGGCCGCGCAGCAGTTCGATGCCGGGCAGGCGCAGCCCATAGTCGGCGCCCGAGCGGTGCGCTGCAAGGACCCAGGCTGCCAGGCGCGAAAGGCGCAGTTCATCAGCCAGGCCGGCGCAGTGCTGCCAGTCGAGCCAGAGCTGCCAGTGGGCCGACGAACTGCTGTCGCGGCTGACGAGTTCGCCGCCGGTGTCTAGCGCGCGAGCGGCCTTCTTCCAGACGATGAGCTTTGGCGGGTCGCCGCGCCGATAGCCACGCACGCCTTCGAAGTCAGCGCCTTGCGCCCGCCGAACCTGCGCCGCCGTGCCGGCGACCGGCACCGCGGCAGGCAGCGGCGAGGCCGGCCGCTCGAGGGCTGGGTAGACGAGCAACTGCGATGCCGGGCGCCAGACCGTCCACGTCCGAAACAGGCCGAGCGGAAAGCGCGTCTCGGCAACCAGCGTCGGCACCTCATGGAGCCCGCGTCGTTGCGGGACGAAGCTGATCCGCACCGGAGCCTGCCCGCCGACGGGAACGTCGGTCCAGGTGAGCGTGGACGCCGGCGCCGACTCGACACGCATTCCGATGCCCCAGCGCGCCGTGCCCGGGCTCGTGAGGACGATGTCGAGTTCGGCCGCTTCGCCGGCGTGAACGGCGGCTACCGGGTGCATGTGCAGCGTCAACCCACGCAACGTCCCGTGCGTCAGGTGCATCGAGACCACGCCGCTGCCGGCGAGGATGAAGGTCAGTAGATAGCCGAGATTGAGTTGGTAGTTGATCGACGCGATCAGCAGCACGAGCAGCGTCGCCGCGAACACGAAGCCGGCCGGGGTCGGTAGGATGTAGACGTTGCGCTGCGTCAGCAGCAGCGTGTCGCATCGAGGCAGGCGTGCCATCCACCAGGCGCGGAACCATCCCCTGACTTTCGCCAGTACCCAAACCAGAGGCTCCAGGGGCAGGGTGAGCAGCGATGCGGCGCGCATCAGCCTGTCATGGCAGTGGCGTCGCCTCGACCATCGCGCGCACCTGCTCGCGCCGGCCGCGCCCTGCGCCGGCGACCGGAATCAGGCGGTGGGCGATGGTCTGCGCGAGGATGGCCTGCACGTCCTCCGGCGAGACGTAGTCGCGCCGGGCCAGCAGTGCATGGGCCTTGGCCGCGCGCAGCACGGCAATGCCCGCGCGCGGGCTCAGGCCCTCGACGAACCAGCGCCCCGAGCGGGTCGCGGCGATCAGCATCTGCAGATAGTCGAGCAGTGCCTCGGAGACATGCACCGCGAGGACCGCCCGCTGCGCGACCAGCAGGTCGGCGACCGACATCACGCTCCCGAGCGCCAGCGTCGCCTCGCGCCGGTCCTGGCCGGCGAGCAGTTCGCGCTCGGAAGCCTGGTCGGGGTAGCCGAGCGTGATGCACATCAGGAAGCGGTCGAGCTGCGATTCCGGCAGCGGGTAGGTGCCGAGCTGATCGCTCGGGTTCTGCGTCGCGATGACGAAGAAGGGGCTGGGCAGCGCACGCGTCAGTCCGTCGACGGTGACCTGGTGCTCCTCCATCGCCTCCAGCAGAGCGCTCTGCGTCTTCGGCCCGGCGCGGTTGATCTCGTCGGCGAGCAGCACGTGCGCGAACACCGGCCCCGGGTGGAAGACGAACTCCTCCTTGCTGCGCTCGAAGATGCTCACGCCGAGCAGGTCCGAGGGCATCAGGTCGGCGGTGAATTGCGTGCGCGAGAATCGCAAACCCAGCGAGACGGCCAGCGCGTGCGCAAGCGTGGTCTTGCCGACACCGGGCAGGTCTTCGATCAGCAGGTGGCCTCCGGCCAGCAGACAGGCGACGCAATCCTCGATCTGGGGCCGCTTGCCGACGATGATCGTGCTAACCTGATCGACGAGCTTGGTGAGTTGCAGCGACAGTGGGGAGGTCATGCATCCCACCATAACCGAAAACACATTGCCCCGAACGCCGATGTCCACTGCGATCTACACCCACCCCGACTGCCACTTGCACGACATGGGGCCGGGCCATCCGGAGTGCCCGCAGCGGCTCGACGCGATCAACGACCACCTGCTCGCGACCGGCCTGGCGGCCGCGTTCGAGGCGCGCCGCG
>CAIKUF010000137.1 GCA_903830565.1 uncultured bacterium
CTACCCGCGCGACTGCCGGCAGCCGATCCGCGAAGAGGATCTACTCACCGGCCCGCTCGAGCCCACCAACGAGCCGTATGCGATCGCCAAGATCGCCGGCATCAAGCTGTGCGAGAGCTTCAACCGCCAGCACGGCCGGCAGTACGTGAGCGTGATGCCGACCAATCTGTACGGCCCGAACGACAACTACGACCTGACGACCAGCCACGTCCTGCCGGCGCTGATCCGCAAGGCGCACGAGGCCAAGCTGCGCGGCGATGCCGAGCTCGTGGTCTGGGGCAGCGGCACGCCGCGGCGCGAGTTCCTGTACGTGGACGACCTCGCCGACGCCTGCGTCCACCTGATGGAGACCGGCTACGACGGGCCGCTGGTCAACCTCGGCTGCGGCGAGGACGTGACCATCCGCGAGTTGGCCGAGACGGTGATGCGCGCCGTGGGCTTCGAAGGCCGCATCGTCTTCGATGCCAGCAAGCCTGACGGCACGCCGCGCAAGCTACTCGACGTGAGCCGCGCGCAGGCGCTCGGTTGGAAGGCCAAGGTGGCCTTGGCCGAGGGCATCGCGATGGCCTACGCCGCGGCGCCGTTTCGCGTCACAGCGCCTGGCGCAGCTTGATCCGGCAAGCGCACGGGTACCATTGCGCGCCATGACAAGCCGAATCGAATCCCTTCGCGCCGACCAGTTGCAGGCCAGAAAGGCTGCTGCCACTCAGGCCGCTTCGCGGGCTCTGGAGCGGCTGCACGCGCGCGGGATTGAAGCCTTGCTGGTGGGGTCGCTGAAGACCGGCGGCTTCGGCCAGCACTCCGATATCGACTTTCTGGTGACGAAGTGCCCAAGGGACCTCGTCTACAACGTCGAGGCGGAGATCGAAGACATCATGCACGGGTTGCCGTTCGATGTCGTCTACCTTGAGTTGCTGCCCCAGGCGCAGCGCGCGAGCTGGTTGGAACATGCACGCTGATCCGCTCTTTCTCGACCTTCGGATCGCGCTCGGCAATGCCGAACCGATCCGAACGATCATCGTCGATCATCTGCGCGCGCAGGCTGACCGGGACCCTTCGCTTGCGCATCCACAGCAAATGCAGCTCGATGCCGGGCTCGCTCAAATGATCCAGTCGATCTATACGGCCGCGGAGAACCTGCTGCTCAAGATTGCGGCGTCCATCGACGGCGGCACGCCAGCGAGAGATGAGACCTGGCATGCCGCGCTGCTCGCCCGGATGGCTCACGACTACCCGGGCCGCAGGCCGGCGGTTCTGTCGGCGCAAAGCCTGGAGGTGTTGCACAAGCTGCGCGGGTTCCGCCACGTCACGCGCAATACCTATGCGCACGAGTTGAATCGCGAGCGGCTGATCCACAACGCCGAGTTGGCCGTCCAACTGCTGCCCCTGCTCTCGACAGACATCGACGCACTTGAGCGCTACATGGCTTCGGCCAGCGCCACCGATCCACCTTCTGGCGGCAGATGAAACTTTGCGAGACATGCGGATGACCCCGAACGGAAAGACAGCCCTCATCACCGGCGTGACCGGCCAGGACGGTGCCTACCTGGCCGAGCTGCTGCTGAGCAAGGGCTACGCAGTGCACGGCATCAAGCGGCGCTCGTCGCTCTTCAACACCGACCGCGTGGACCACCTGTACCAGGACCCGCACGTCGATCATCAGCGCTTCACGCTGCACTACGGCGACCTGACCGACAGCACCAACCTGATCCGCATCGTGCAGCAGGTGCAACCCGACGAGATCTACAACCTCGCCGCGATGAGCCACGTCGCGGTGAGCTTCGAGGAGCCCGAGTACACGGCCAACGCCGACGGCATCGGCACGCTGCGCCTGCTGGAGGCCATCCGCATCCTCGGCCTCGCCGCGAAGACGCGCTTTTATCAGGCCAGCACGAGCGAACTCTACGGCCTGGTGCAAGAGACGCCGCAGAAGGAGACGACGCCGTTCTACCCGCGCAGCCCGTACGCCGTGGCCAAGCTCTACGCGTACTGGATCACCGTCAACTACCGCGAGGCCTACGGCCTTTACGCCTGCAACGGCATCCTCTTCAACCACGAGAGCCCGGTGCGCGGTGAAACCTTCGTCACACGCAAGATCACGCGCGCCATCGCCCGCATCGCGCTCGGCCTGCAGGAGTGCCTTTACCTCGGCAACATGAGCGCTTTGCGCGACTGGGGCCACGCGCGCGACTACGTGCAGATGCAGTGGCTGATGCTGCAACAGGCACAGCCCGAAGACTTCGTCATCGCCACCGGCAAGCAGTACAGCGTGCGCCAGTTCGTGCAGCGCGCGGCGGCCGAGCTGGGCATCGCGATCGAGTTCAGGGGCGAAGGCGTCGACGAAGTTGGCGTCGTCACCGCCGTCCAGGGAAGCCAGGCCCAGTGCAAGGCCGGCGACGTGGTCGTGCGCGTGGACCCGCGGTACTTTCGCCCGACCGAAGTCGAGACCCTGCTCGGCGACCCGAGCAAGGCCAAGCTCAAGCTTGGCTGGGAACCGACGACAAGCTTCGAGGAACTCGTGCGCGAGATGGTCGAGAGTGACTACCAGTCGGCCAAGCGCGACAGCATGGTCAAGCAGGCGGGGTTCACGGCGTATGACTACAACGAGTGAGTGAGGCGTCGGCGGTGTCAAGTGACGCCGCTTCCATCGATTGAGTGCGTCATCTGGCCAAGCAATTGCACGATTCGGTCTATTCTCGGTCGGCCTGAGCGATGAGGATCCCTTCAAGCATACCAAGTGCTGAGCCCGGAGGCATCGGGCATCAGGTCTGCATCCGCCCAAGTCTCGTTATCGGACGCGTTTGGAGTAAAAGGGCAGATCTATGCGCAGCGCATTCGCGGTATCCACATTGCAGCAACTCCAGGCGGACGGTTGGGTGGCCACATCGGACACGCTGTTGGCAGTCTGCGCGTCCGATTCAGAGAGTGAAGTCTTCGAGCGGTTGGGCTTTTATGCAGTGACGCTCTCCAACCTCAACAAGGGACTCACCTCGCGCGAGTCCGGACCTCACATTTGGAGCTACCAGGATGTGCAGAACCTGAGCTATCCCGATTCGTCGTTCGACCACGTCTTTGTCTCTGACGGCTTGCACCACTGCGAATCTCCCCATCGCGGACTCCTGGAAATGTTTCGCGTCGCCCGCAGATCGGTGATCGTGTTCGAGTCACGCGACAGCCTGCTGATGCGCCTGGCGACTCGACTGGGCCTGGTCCTGGAATACGAGTTGTCGGCGGTTATCAGCAACGACTTTTCGCATGGCGGGGTGAACGACAGCGAGGTTCCGAACTTCGTGTATCGATGGAGCGAGAGGGAGTTCGAAAAGACCATCGCGTCGTTTCACCCGATGGGCCCTTGCCGTTTCCGCTACTTCTACAGCATGAACCTACCCGCGGAGCGCCTTAGCCACAACACCAACCGGCTGAAGTCGCTTGCGTTGCGACTTGCCGTACCGATCGCAAGTTTGCTGGGGAGCCTGGCTCCCAAGCAAAGCAACTCCTTCTGCATGGTGGCCCAAAAGCCAGAAGACGGACGGCTGTGGCCATGGCTGGAAATGCACGAAGGCGGGCTCCGGTTTCGCCAAAGCTATGCAAACAGTCCGCCTCCGGAGACGAAGTCACGTTGACGTGCCTCCGGGCCGATGATTGAGCAAGCGATCGCATGGACTCCAGACCTTGTTCGGTGCTTGCGGCGCTCCTGGTCCCAGCTTGCATCTGGTTGTCGGGTTGTGATGACAGCTTGGTCGCACCGAATTGGCCAGCCTACGACGCAAACCTGCAGTCGAGTGCGATTGGCAGCGCTTCGCATCAATGGCACACGTCAGCGACAGACCCGGAGCCGCCGCCCCATGCCTTGGGATTTCCATCAGGCTTTCTCGTTGCGACGGAAGCGGTCGCCAGCCCTGCGAAGGATCAACCCGCCTCGGCCCACCGACTCCGATATGCACAAGCCGAAGAACCACGTCCGAGTTCAACCGAATCGGCACACGATGCCCAAGCTAGCGCCATCCGTATCTACGTCTCGACCTATGGAAACGACGACTGGACGGGGTCAATCGCTGCACCGAATGCCACATCCACAGACGGTCCTGTTCTGACACTGGGCCGTGCCCAGTCGTTGGCACGAGCACGATTGGCTGCAATGGCAGCTGGCCAGCTGCGCCGCCCGATTCGCGTGTTGATTTCGGCGGGCACCTACTACCTGCGCGAGCCGCTGGTCTTCACGGATGACGACTCCGGAGTGGCAGATGCACATGTCAGCTACGAGTCGGCCACGCCAGACGACCGTGTCACTCTCTCCGGCGGAGTGCCGTTAACGCTTCGGACGCCAGCGCAAGACGGCGCCCCCGCTATCTATGACCTGCCTGCCGCGGCAAGAAACACGATGAGAGGTGGCGGGCAACTGTACGTCGACGGCCAGCGAGCGACTCTAGCGCGTCAACCCAAGGCAGGAAGATATTGGTTTGTCCAGGGCGCCCTTCCGCTCCAGACTGAGCCCGCCGGTGATTCCGGGCGCGAAGCGTTCGTTGCATCACCCTCGGCGACGCAGTGGCTTGCCGGGCTGTCTGCAGCCGAGCGATCACGGGCAATCGTACAAGTGATGCACTCATGGACCACGAGCCAGCATCGCATCGCCGCGATCAACACGCCCGGTGGCGC
>CAIKUF010000138.1 GCA_903830565.1 uncultured bacterium
ACAACGCACCGCTACGCGGCTGCGTTGCCCACCGTCGCCGCCTTCGACCACATGCCCACAGCCTTCGACCATTGAAGAGGCAAAGAAGGAGCCGCAACGACAACAAGCCGACGAGTAACATTCCTCCGTGAGGCAACACGACGGACAGGATGATTGTCGCCACCCAAGCCACGGTGATCTGCTGGTCTAGGCAGGCCAGCAGCACACCGCCACCGATGCTCTGCAGTCTCGAAGAACCGCAATTGCTGCGACTTACGCCGCATCTGTACTTCTGGACGAAGTTGGTTAGTCTATCCCGGTCTGCGACCACTAGCCGCGGTGATGCGTGCGCGGCTGGGAGCCAGCGCACCATCGGGCTGTGGGCACGCGTTCTGCCCGGCGGCTCGGTTCCCCAATTTCAGTCCTGAGACGCGCCAGGCCCAGCCGATCACCGCGGTACAGCTTCGACACAAGAGCTACAGGTGTGTGAGGATCTGCTCGATGTGTCGGCTACCGTCGAACGGTTCGGACACGGTCGAACCGTCAGCGAGCCGCCGGTTGTGGACGACGGCTGTTGGCCGGCAGCGTGAGTTCGATGCCACGTGAAGCGGACCCTGCCGGCACTCCCGCAAGTTCTGGAAGGTCGTACGCACCGCGCCAGCAGCCCGGCAGGCTTCTAGAATGCCCTGCCACTCAGAGCTGCCATGACCCAAGCCCTCATTGCCCCCAGCCTCCTCTCCGCCGACTTCGCACGCCTGGGCGAGGAGGTGCGCAGCGTCGTCGCGGCCGGCGCCGACTGGATCCACTTGGACGTGATGGACAACCACTTCGTGCCGAACCTGACCTTCGGCCCGATGGTCTGCCAGGCCTTGCGCAAGTACGCCGTGCATGCCGACGGCAGCCGCGTGCCCATCGACGTGCACCTGATGGTGCAACCCGTCGACGCCCTCGCCCGGGCCTTCGCCGACGCCGGTGCCGACGTGATCACCTTCCACCCCGAGGCCGGCGCGCACGTGGACCGCACGCTGCAGCTCATCAAGGCCGCCGGCTGCAAGGCCGGGCTGGTGCTCAACCCTTCGTCGCCGCTGGACGCGCTGGAGTGGGAGCTCGACCAGCTCGACGTCGTGCTGATCATGAGTGTGAACCCGGGCTTCGGCGGGCAGAGCTTCATCCCCGCGGCGCTGAAGAAGATCGAGCGCGTGCGCAAGATGATCGAGGCCAGCGGGCGCGACATCCGGCTCGAAGTCGACGGCGGCATCAAGACGGGCAACATCCGCGCCGCCCACGACGCCGGTGCCGACACCTTCGTCGCCGGCAGCGCCATCTTCGGCCAGAGCGATTACCGCTCGGTCATCGACGCCATGCGTGCCGAGATCTCACGCCCGGCCGCCACGTGAATCTTGCGTTAGCCCGCGCGCTGCGCTTGCCGCATCGACTCGATGCCCAAGCCGCGTTGCGGTGGGCGGTGGGTGCGGATGCTGGCGCATCGCGCGGGCCGCGCGGCCTCGGTGCATGCGGGCTTGCCACGCGGGCGCGGGAGCGCTTGGCGCAGGAGGGAGCGATCCGTGAGTGAAGTCAAAGCCGTGCTCGTCGTCGGCGCCGGCGACGCCACCGGCGGTGCGATCGCGCGACGTTTCGCGCGCGAAGGCCTCGTCGCTTGCGTCTCGCGGCGCAGCGCCGACAAG
>CAIKUF010000139.1 GCA_903830565.1 uncultured bacterium
CTCGATGACGACGAAGCGCATCTCGCCACCTTCGGCCTTTTTGTCGAGCCGCATCAGTTCGAGGTAGCGCTGCGCGCCGAGCGCTGGCGCGCGCACCGGCAGGCCGGCGCGTTCGATCAAGCGCGTCAGGCGCTGCGCGTAGGCGGGCTCGATCAGGCCCAACCGCACCGACAGATCGCCCGCCATCGCCATGCCGCAGCCGATGGCCTCGCCGTGCAGCCACTGCCCGTAGCCCAGGCCAGCCTCGATGGCGTGGCCGAAGGTGTGGCCGAAGTTGAGGATCGCGCGCAAGCCGCTTTCGAGTTCGTCCGCGCCGACGACCGCGGCCTTGATCTCGCACGCGCGGCGCACTGCATACGCCAGCGCGGCGGGGTCGCGCGCAAGCAGGGCGTCCAGATGAGCCTCCAGCCAGATGAAGAAGGCGTCGTCGGCAATCGGGCCGTACTTGATGACTTCGGCCAAACCGGCGCACACCTCGCGTTGCGCCAGCGTGTCCAGCGTGGCCAGGTCGGCGACGACGCGAAGCGGCTGGTAGAACGCGCCGATCATGTTCTTGCCCAGCGGGTGGTTGATGGCGGTCTTGCCGCCGACCGAGGAGTCGACCTGCGCGAGCAGCGTGGTCGGCACCTGCACGAAAGGCACGCCGCGCATGTAGCACGCCGCCGCGAACCCGGCGATGTCGCCGACGACACCGCCGCCGAGCGCGAACAGCACGGTCTTGCGGTCACACCTGGCGCCTAGCAGCGCGTCGAAGATGGCGCTCAGCGACGGCCAATCCTTGTGCGCCTCGCCCGCGGGCAGTTCGATCGAGAACACGCTGGCATAGCGGGCACCGAGCGCCGCCTTCAACCGCGCCGCGTACAGGGGCGCGACGTTGGAGTCGCTGACGATGGCGGCGCACGCCGCGCTGGGCAGGCCATCGAAGCTCGCCGGGTCGTCCAGCAAGCCGCGGCCGATCAGGATGTCGTAGCTGCGCTCGCCGAGGTGAATCGTCACCGTCGCGTTAGGGAGCGATAGCGCGGACATCGGCTCAATGCTCAAGGGCACGCGGCTCGACCGGCGAGGGCACGAGTGCGGGGTCGACCAGCCCCGCCAGTTCAAGCTGCATCAAGATCATGTTGACGAGCATCGCGATCGACGGCCGCCCGATCTCGATCACGAAGTGTGCCGTAGTGCGGTAAAGCGGGTCGCGCTCGGCGAACAGCTCGCGCAGCTTCCTTAGCGGGTCGCGCACTTGCAGCAGTGGCCGGTGGGTGTCGTGACGCAGCCGCCTGAACAATTCCTCGGGCGTCGAGCGAAGGTAGACGACGGACGAAGCGTCGCGCAGCGCCCGCCGGTTGTCCTCGCGCAGCACAGCCCCGCCGCCGGTCGCGAGCACGGTGTCGGGCTGGGACGTGAGCGTGGCGATCATGCGTTGTTCGATCTCGCGAAAGCGGGCTTCGCCCTCGCGTTCGAAGAACTCGCGGATCGAGCAGCCGATCTCGCGCTCGATCTCGGTATCGGAGTCGACGAACCGGTACTTCAGGTGACGCGCAAGATTCCTGCCGACCGTGGATTTGCCCACGCCCGGCAGGCCGATCAGGCTGATCTGATGCAAGAGCGTCAGTCGGCGTTCTGGCAGGGCGGCACCACACCACGAGGTACCGCAGGCGGCGGGAAGTTGATGGATGGCTTCGCATCCACGGTCACCACGCCATAAGGGCTCACGACGAAAGGTGGGGCTGCTTCGGCCTTGATCGCGCTTATGGGAACGCCGAGCGTCGAAACCCAGGTCTTGCGCCCTTCGGTACCCGACACGCCGGCCGTGACCAGAATCTGGTACTTGACCCAGGATCCCAGGTTTTTCGGATATTCGATCTGGAGTGTGACGAGGCCGTTAGCGTCGGTCTTGTTGCTGCCGACGGTGGAAATCAGAACGTCGGCCTTGCTGGGGTCGATCTGCCCATTTTGGTTGACGTCTTGCTCCTTTTGATAGTAGCCCGTCCGCGCAGTATCTTCGTTCGGGCAGCGGGAGACGATCGGATTGAAGCGCACGCACTCGCTGTCGTCGCACCCGACCTGGACCCAGCTCTTGTCCAGGGTGCCGAATCCGTAGCGGCCCTTGAAGTAGTACTGCAAGTCGATTGACGGCGTGATCTCGACGTTGGCCTTGGGCCGCCCGGCAATGTCGACCGCGGTCACCACGAAGCGCTGCTTGTAGGTCAGGTCGCTGACGACGATTGTGAGGTCGGTGCCGATCGTGATCGACAACGGGCTGGAGGCGATGGTCAGCGTCGTCGTCATCGACGCCACCCCGGCGACGGGACAGGTCAAGAAGTCGGTTCGCGCGTAGCACACGGTGACGACGACGCCGTCCTTCGGGCTCGTACGCGTACCGGGAATGAAGCTCGTGAGGGCCACGCCTTCGGCGTCGGAGTAGACGGGGACGAGCCCAGCGGTAAACGCTCCGTAGTCGTTGTTGACTGCGTAGCGCACCCGCATGTTCTTGATCGGATTGTCGTTCACGTCGCGAAAGCGCGCGCTCACGACCGAGAGATAGTTGGTGCTGGTATCGACGTTCGGCGCGATGACGCTCGGGTCGGCGCTGGCCTTGGCCGATTTCGGATCTGCACTTGCCGGCGGAACCGTGCTCGTTTCCTGCACCGGCACGTCCAGGATCTTCTCGACACCGCCGGCCTTGGCGGTGATTCTGAGCGTGCCGGGAGTCGCGGGCGCGGTGTAGCGGAAGGTGAACCTGCCGTTCGAATCGGTCTTGCCGTCGGCAATGCCAGCCGTGCTGGCCTCGACGCTGATGTCCTGGCCAACCATATTGCCGCCGGCCGCGTCCTTCAGCGCGTACTCCACACTCGCAGTGCCCCTCGGTTGCACAACGGCCGGGATGGGTGTCGCACTCAGCGTCGCGCCCGTGACCAAGAACGATGTGTTGGCGGGAGCCAGGCTGCCGCTCGTCGCAACCACGGTGATGGTGCGATTTGCACGGTTGGGGCCGATGTTGATGTTAGCCATCACGATGCCCCCCGCGCCGGTTTGCGCCGCCAGGGGGGTGAAGGTCGCGCCGTTGTCGACCGTGAAGCTGACCGGCACGCCGCTCACGGTCTCGCCGCCCGTGGCGGACGCAGTGACGGTCGCGGTGACCGTCTCGTCGCCGGTGTTGGCGACACTCGGCTTGTTGAGCTTGATCGTCAATGCGGTCGCGGTCGTCGTGCCGGAAGGGGTCGAGCACGCGGTGCTCCCCGGCCCACCGTAGCAGGTGTCGTTGCCGCCACCGCATGCCGCGAGCAGCAAACCCACTGCCAGAACCCACACCGCTTGAATCGTTCGCATCAAATCAACTCCTGAATACTCGCTGGTTCCAACCCAATACGCCTGGCCCGTGCAGCGCGACTCAGCGCAGCACTCTCTCGCTGACCACCTTCGGGGTGATGAAGATCAGCAACTCGACCTTGCTGGAATGAGTGTCCGTGGTCTTGAAAAGGTTCCCCAGGTAGGGAATATCGCCGAGCAGCGGGACCTTGGTCACGCTGGTGTTCTCGACCTGTTCGAAAATGCCGCCGATGACGACCGTGCCGCCGTTCTCGACCAGTACCTGCGTCTTGACCGACTTGGTGTCGATCGACGGCACGCCGGCATAGACGGTGCCGACGCTGTCCTTGGTCACTTCCACGTTCATGATCACATTGCCTTCCGGTGTGATCTGGGGCGTGACGTCGAGCATCAGCGTCGCGTCAACGAACGAGACCGCGGTGGCGCCGCTGCTGGTCGCCTGCTGATACGGAATGCGCGTTCCCTGCTTGATCGTCGCCTTCGTCTGATCGGCCGTGGTGACGCGCGGGCTGGAGACGACCTTGCCCCGGCCGTCGGCCTCGAGCGCGGAAATCTCGAGGTTCAGGAAGCGGTTGGCGTTGACGCCGAACAACGAGAGGGCGAAGGTTGCCGGATTGAAGCCGCCCTGCGGGGTTGCCGGAAGGTTCACGAACTGCGTATCGCTGAAAAGCGGGCCAGGGATCTGCCCCGTCTGGCCGCCCACCGCGGCCATATTGCCACCCACGGTGGCGCGCGTATTGCCGCCCAGGCTGACGCCGGGCGCCACGTTGTTCTTGAGGCTCAGGTCCGCGAACCCGAGCCTCATGCCGAGCGAGCGGCCGAAGGTGTCGTTGGCGATCACGATGCGGGCTTCGATCAGCACCTGACGCACCGGGACGTCGATCTTGGCGATCACGTCGGCCACTTCAGCGAGCTTGGACGGAATGTCGGTCACGAAGACCTGGTTGGTGCGGATATCGAAATTCACGCTGCCGCGCGGCGAGAGCATGCGGTTGCTCGCGCCACCACCGCCAGACTGCTGATTTGCCACCGCCTGGTTGGCGACGATCTGCTTCATGATGTCTTCGGCCTTGGCGTAGTTGAGTTGGAACGATTGGGTACGCACGGGCTCGAGCGCCAGCACTTCCTGTTCGCTCGCGAGCGTCGCCTTCTTGCGCGCCGCCATTTCCTCCTTGGGCGCAATCAGGATGACGTTGCCCGACTTGCGCAGGCCCAGGCCCTTGGCTTCGAGAATGATGTCCAGTGCCTGGTCCCAGGGCACGTCCTTCAGGCGCAGCGTCACGTTGCCGGTCACCGTGTCGCTGGTCACGATGTTGAAGTTGGTGAAATCGGCGATCACCTGCAGCAGTGCGCGAACCTCGATGTTCTGGAAGTTCAGCGACAGCTTTTCACCCGAGTAGCCCGGGCCCTGCGTCAGCTTGTCGGGATCGACCTTCTGCGGCCGCACTTCAAGCACGAACTGGTTGTCGGTCTGGTAGGCGCTGTGCTCCCACAAGCCCTTGGGCTCGACCACCATTCGCACCCGGTCGCCAACCTGGAAAGTCGATACCGACCTCACCGGCGTTCCGAAGTCGGTCACGTCCAGACGGCGGCGCAGGTTCTCCGGCAGGCTCGAGCGCAGGAACTCGACCACCAGCGTCTGCCCTTGCTGCTTGATGTCGACCCCGACCTGGTTGTTCGGCAAATCGACGACGATACGGCCGGTGTTGTTCTGGCCACGCTTGAAATCGATGTCCTTCAGCGGCAACTGCGACCGATTGAGGCTCTGCGCGAAGTGCACGGGCTCACCGCCGGCGCTGGGGATCAGAGCCGCTGGAGGCATGCTCTCCAGGATCACGAGCAAGGCGTTGCCCTGCAATTGCGTGCGATAGTTGGCTGGCGCCTTGAGGCTCAGCACCAGGCGTGCGCGGTCGCCAGCCAGCGCCACATTAACCGAGCGCAGGTTGCCCTGGTTGATTTCGACACTGGGGCGGCCCATCGCGTTGCCAACGCCCGGAAGATCCAGCGCAATGCGCGGAGGGGTCTGGATCGAGAACCCGTTCGGCACGGCGGCCAGAGGTTCGCTCAGTTCGATACGAATGACATCGGCACCGGCTTGCAGACTGGCGGTGATCGACTGGATCGCATTCTCGGCCCAGGTCGGTAGTGCCGTTGCAGCCAGCATTGCCAGCGCCATCGCGCGAAGCGCCCGAAAGCGTGTTGCGTGCACGGCGTTACTGCTCGTCAGGGTCGTCATCGCCCCTTCTCCTGAAGTTGGAGGGTCCCGGGGCGCTCGATCCACTCGCCAGCGGCATCTTGGACGATCTCCTTGAGCGATACCTCGGTCTCGGATATCTGCGTGATCCTGCCGTAGTTCTGTCCCAGGTAGTCGCCCGTCTTGACCTGGTAAAGCAGGTTATCTACGCGCAAGAGAGCATAGTGAGTTCCGTTCCTGACCACGCTGCCAACCATCGACATGCTGTCGAGCGGGAACGCCTCTAACGGCTCCTTGCGCCGGTTGATCTCCAATGCCAGGGGGGAATTGGGTTGGCGCGCCTCCTGCTTGAGCGCAACGGTGAGCTTCTGCTGGCTGAACGGGTCGACGCCAGCGGTCGCAGCGTACGGCTGCGGATTGAACTTCTTCGGCGGTGAAACGGGCTGCACGGTAGGGTGGACCTCACGCCGCTGTTGCTCCATCCACGCCTGAAGCTCGTCCTGCTCTGCGCCGCAGGCACCGAGAACGACGACGGTCATGCCGGCCGCCAGCCAGCGCAATGAAGTTTGCCGAAGGCCTATCACTTCTTGGCTCCAGGCTGCGCCTTGGGCGCGGCCGACTTCTTCTGCGCCTCGACCTCACCGGCGTCGAGATACCGGTAAGTGCGCGCGGTGGCTTCCATCGTCAAGGTGCCGCCGGCGCCATCCTTACCCGCGGCGTCCTTGCCTGTCGCGATGGTCATGTTGTGCAGAGTCACGATACGCGAAAGATTGGCCACGTCGGCTGCGAACGCACCGAGGTCGTGGTAGCGGCCACTGACCTTGATGGAGATCGGAAGCTCGGCATAGTAATCCCTGACGACGACCTGCCCGGGGCGAAAGAGCTCGAACTGCAAGCCTCGGCCGAGTCCGGCCTGGTTGATGTCCGACAGCAGTGCGTCCATCTCGGCCTTGCCTGGAAGCTGCTTTTCAAGCTGAGTAACGTACTCCTCGACACGCAGCTTCTGTTTGAGCAATTCGTTCAGGTTCACGGCCTGCGCCAACTTGGAGCGGTAGTCCTGCTTCAGCCCCGGTTCCTTGGCACGCTCGGCATCCAACTCCGCCTGCGTGTCTGCGAGAAGCAAGAACCAGCCGGCCACCACGACGAGTACGGTAGCCGCGGCCCATGTCACGGCCTTCGGGACAATAGGCCATTGCCCCGGCTGGTTCGGATTGAGCCCGCGAAACTGCGACGCCGCAGCTTCGATGATCGCGATGAGGTTGGGCTTGGTGGACTTTTCTGACGTTGCCATTGCAGTCACACTCAGGTCTTGGGCTGGCCCGACGCGGCCGCACTGCCGGCCTTGGCCGCCGGGATCGCTCCCTCGGCGCCAGCGTCCACGGGACCCTTGATCGATATCCGCATCGTGAACTCGAACAAGCGCTTGAGTTCGCGCGAAGCCGCCTGCACGCTTGCCACCTTCACCTCGACCAATTCCGGCCGCGTCAACCACGGCGAGTGGTAGGCCGTGTTGCGCAGCAACTCCGAGACGCGCTCGTTGGTCTGGGCAATGCCACTCACGATGAGCACCGGGCCGTCCTGCTTGATCGACGTGAAGTAGACGCCCTCCGGCGTCTGACGAACGAGTTCGCTCAGCACCTGAACCGGTATGTTGCGGTCGGTCTGCAAACTTTCGACCGCCTTCTGGCGCGCCTTCAACGACTCGATCTCGGCCCTCAGCGACGCAATGTCCTTGATCTGAACGTCGAGCTTGCCAATTTCAGCGCTGAGGAACCGGTTGCGCTGTTGCTGCGCCGCCGTGAACTGCTGGACCAACGCGTACCACGCGGCGACGATCGCCACGCCTGCGAGCGCTGCCATCGCGAGGCCGACGAAGAACACCACTCTGCGCCGCTTGCGTCGTTCCTCGCGATGCGGCAGCAGGTTGACCAGAATCACGCGACGAACCTCCGCATCGCAAGGCCGCACGCGGTCAGGTACGCGGGAGCCTCGCGACGCAACCGGCTCTCGCGCACGGCCGGCCCGAGCTTCATGTTCTCGAACGGGTTGACCACCATCGAGGCAAAGCCCGTCAGTTCGGTCACGCGGTCCTTCAGGCCCGGCAGCGACGCCGTGCCGCCCGCCAGCATGACGTAGTGCACCTTGTGGTGCGGCGTGCTGGTGAAGAAATACTGAAGCGCGCGCCCGATCTCTTGCGACAAGCTGTCCACAAACGGCGCAAGGATCGACTCCGCGTAGTCATCCGGCAGGTCGCCGGCGAGCTTCTTCTGCTCGGCTTCCTCGAACGAGAACGCGTACTGACGCGAAATCAACTGGGTCAACTGCGTGCCGCCGAAGGCCTGATCGCGGTCGTAAAGCATGTCGTCGTCGCGCAAGACCTTCAGGCTCGTCGTCTCGGCGCCGACCTCGAACAGCGCGACCAGCGCGTCCCGTCCCTCGTTGGGCAAGGTCGCAACGATGCGCCCCAACGCGAGCCGCGACGCGTGCGATTCGATGTCCAGCACGATAGGCTTGAGCCCGGACGCTTCGGCCAGCCCCTGCCGATCCTGCACACGGTCCTTGCGCGACGCAGCGATCAGCACCTCGACGTCGCCGACGGATGTCGGGCTCGGCCCGAGCACGCAGAAATCGAGGCTCACTTCGTCGAGCGAGAACGGGATGTACTGATTGGCCTCGGATTCGACCTGAAGTTCGAGTTCTTCTTCGCGCATGCCGGCCGGCAGATTGATCTTCTTGGTGATCACCGCCGACTGCGGCATGGCCATCACGACGTGCTTGGTCCGCGTGCCGCTCTTGGAGACCACGCGCCGCACGACCTCGGCAACCTCGTCGAACTTCTCGATCTGGCCGTCGGTGATCCAGCCGTTCTCGAAAACCTCCGACCCAAAGCGCTGCAGGACATACTCGCCCGAAGGCGTGCGGTCGAGTTCGACCAGCTTGACGCTGGACGAGCTGATGTCCAGGCCGATCGCCGGCGGGTACTTGCGCCCCAACAACACGTCCAGAAAACTCACGTCGATACTCTCCAAGCACGCCACCGCGTGCGTGAGAATGTTAAGAAGTTACTTCAATGCTAGCAGGAAAGCCCTTGAACTACATAGAAGTTCCATGGATCACAGAGTCCAGCTCGTTGCGTAAGTCACATGCTCAAATGGTTGCCGCGGCGCGCCTCGCCAGCCGTTCCTTGGCCGTTATCGGCACGCGCAACGCGTCACTGCAGTCCGTTTCGAACGCGGACC
>CAIKUF010000140.1 GCA_903830565.1 uncultured bacterium
CGCGGCGCGGCAGTGCAACGCGCGCTCGGCATCGCCTTCGCCCGCCGCGAGGTCGACAAGCGCTATGTCGCCGTCGTGGCCGGCCTGCTGCCGGCGCCGCCCGGCGATGGCTGGGGCGAGGTAGACCTCGCGCTCGCCGCCGACTGGCCCGCCAGGCCGAAGCAGAAGGTGGACGCAAGCGGCAAGCCGTCGCTGACGCGCTACCGGGTGCTTGCGCACGACGTGCAGCGGCAATGCACGCGCGTCGAACTGCGGCCGCTCACAGGCCGCTCGCACCAGTTGCGCGTGCACATGCTGGAGCTCGGGTTCCCCATCCTCGGCGACACGCTGTACGCGCCGCCCGAAGTGCAGGCGCAATCCACCCGCTTGCTGCTGCACGCCAGCGCGCTCGAACTGGCGCACCCGGTCAGCGGCGAGCGTCTGCGCTTTGCGAGCGAGACGCCGTTCTAACTTCGATTGCAAACATACATCAGCGCTCCCGCGTTCGCCTTGCAGACATGACCAGACGTTCGATGCGGCACGACATGGTGGACCGCCAAGTGCAGGTATCGATCTTCGGGCACCGTTGAACCTGCGCGGCCAGCACCGCAAGATTTCAGTCGGCATCACCGCTTAGGCGTGGCAATAGTTCCCTCTCGCCTCTGACGGTGACTTCCACCGCGCGACCGTCTGTGCGGCGCAGCCAACCGACCTTGGTGAGATGCTGGTAGATCTCGTCTCCCAATTGGCCCGCGAGGTGATCGCGGCGCTCGGACCAATCGAGGCACCGGTACGCGAAGCGGCGTCTTCCGTTCGGCGAACCCGGATTCATACCCAGCGCTTGGAGCCACTGCAGACCGGAGTCGGAAAGCTCGAACCCGCTGGGCGTCGACCGCAGGCGTTCTTCGCGCTGAAGCGCATCGAAGACCGAAACGGCCAGTTGTCCCGCCAAATGCCCATAGCAGCATCGCGCGTAGCGCAGGCGTTTGCGCTCTGGATGTGCCCAAGCCCGGTCATGCCCATCCCGCTCAGCCACCAGCGCCAACGCCTCAAGGGCATGCGCCACCTCGGCATCCGCAAGGCGGTAGTAGCGGTGACGACCCCGAGGCTCGCAGACAACGAATCGGGCATCCAGCAGCTTGCCCAGATGCCCACTCGCCGTGGCCGGTGTCACCGATGCGATCTGTGCCAGTTCGCTGGCACTGGCGTATTCACCAGACAGCAGGTAGGCCAGCATGCGAGAGCGCGTCGGGTCGGCCACGATGGCGGCCACGCGGGCCAGGCGAGGTTCGTGGGGCGTGCTCATGGAGGTCAGATGAGCGCGTTTCGTGAATCCGAAGGCGCCTGCTCGCGCTCAAGCAGCCCGTAGTCGCGTACGACCGTCGCAACCCGCAGTCGGTAGCCAGCGAGCACATCGCCGCGGCCTTCCTGCTGAGCCTTGCGGTGCATTCCATGGCAGCGCCAGTTGCGCACCGCGGCTTCGTCGCGCCAGTAGCTCAGGGACAAGTAGCGGCCAGGTCGAGTCAGACTCTCGAATCGTTCGACCGAGATGAAGCCGTCGATGGACTCCAGATCGGCTTTGAGTGCAGCGGCGAGTTCGAAGTAGCGCGCCGCCGCACGAGGGCGCGGATCCACTTCAAAGATGACCGCGATCACGGCGTGACCTGCCGCGCCACGTTGCGTGTCGCGCTCACATCCTCGAGCCACGTGCGCTCCTCGCGAAGGATGAAGCGCCGGGACTGGGCAAATTCGAAGTTGGCGCGCCCCTCGGCGTCGCTCTTGAGCGTTGCGCGGTAGCGCTCGTAGGCGGCCATGTCGTCGAAACCGATCAGACCCCACGCCACGTCGTTGCTACCTTCGTGCGGAAGAAAGTAGCCGATGAGTTCGCCGCCGCAGCGCGGAATGATGCTGCCCCAGGCTTGGGCATAGCGTTTGAAGGCATCGCGCTGGAAAGGGTCGATCTGGTAGCGGATGAAGCAGGTGACGGTCATTGTGTTCGCTCATGGTCGGTTGGAATCGGGATCAACTGTGCAGCAGATGACACGACAAATGCTTCGGTCGAGGCCTAAGTGTGGTGAGCCCGGTCCACCACTGGTCATGCCTCGCAGATGACGATCACTGCCAACGCCAGAGGTCATCTGCTGACATTGGGGCTCTGCGGCTCAACGGCAAGAGCCAAGCCATGTGCCGCCATTCGCCGTGCGGACCCGCCCAACGCCTTGCATGCGCAGGGTCACGACATCTTCGGCGGCCACTGGTGCATTTCGACCTGGCCGCTCGCGCACCATGCATACAGAGCGTCGTACATGACCATGCCGTGCCGGAGCATCTCGTGGTCGTCGGGATAGGCATGCGACAGTCCCAGCGAAAGCGCATACAGGCCAGCCGACTGCGGCGTCAGGTCCAGTCGTGAGGTGTCGGCGCCACGCACGATGAGCCCGAGTTGCTGCAACGCGGGGTCGGTCAGCCCAAACTTCGAGAGGAAGGCATCGAAGCTGCAGAGTTCGCCGATGTGCGACATCTCGGCGCCCGGGATGTCGTACGGCACGGCGCCGGTCTTCTCGGCCGTGGCCAGTACCTCGCCGGCGGGCACGTAGAGGAACTCCGGGTCCTTGTCGATGAACCTGGCGATGAGCCAGGGGCAGGCGATGCGGTCGATCTTCGGCCGCTCACGGGTGATCCACTTCATACCGCACATCCTTTCGACTGGAGCGGTTTGCCGGCGGCCTTCCAGGCGTCGATGCCGCCGCGCAGGAAGCGCGCTTTGATGCC
>CAIKUF010000141.1 GCA_903830565.1 uncultured bacterium
CTTGGCCGACGCCGGTCATGTAGGGCTGGAGTTCGAGGTTCACCATGGGCGGCATTTTCGCACTCGCGGTGGCGTCTGCGCCAGCAGGCGTGCAGTTCAGCCAATCCGGCCCAGCACCAGCAGCCACAGCGGCGCCGTGAGGGCGAAGCCGAAGGTCGAAAGCACGATGGCCGTCGTCGTCTCGGCTTCGAGGGTCGTGTAGCGCTGCGCGAACAGCAGCGGGTTCGAGCCGACCGGCAGCGCGGCGCAGACGACGATCACCGCCAGCGGCATTCCGTGCAAGCCGACAACGAAATACCCGACCAGCAGCACCAGCGCCGGCTGCACGAAGAGCTTGGCCAGGCAGAGCCACAGCGCGCCACGCAGCGAGCCCTTGACGCCGTAGTGTTCGAGCGACATGCCGATCACGACCAGACACAGCGGCACCACCGCCAGCGCGAGCAGTTGCAGCGTCTCGTCGACCAGCGCCGGCAGCGCGGCGCCGCCGAGGTTGAACGCAAGGCCGGCGAGCACCGGCAGCACGACCGGGTGGATCACCGTGTTGCGCGCCGTCTTCAGCAGCGTCGCGGCGAGCGAATGCGCCTCGCCCTGGCGGCGCGCGTGGGCCCGCGCGAGGTCGTGCTCGACGAGCGCGGTGGCCAACGTCAGCAGCGTCAGCGCGTGCAGGCTGACGATGGCCAGGTGCACCGCCAGACCGGTCTCGGCGAAGAGCGCGGTCGCCATCGGGATGCCGAGCTGCACCGTGTTGCCGAAGGTCGCCGAGATCGCGCGCACGCTCGGCGCCGCGGCGCTCTCGGGCGTCGCGAAGCGCCGCATGGCGAGGTAGACCGCGAGCAGCAAGGCGAGCACCGGGACGAAGAACGCGGCCAGCGTGAGCCAGGGCATCGCCGAGAGGTCGATGCGCGCCGTCGTGCGAAACAGCAGCGCCGGAATGAAGAGGTAGAACGCGGCGTTCGAGAGCACGCGCGCCACGTCGCCCTCGCCCAACCATCGCGCCCGCCCCGCCACCCAGCCGAGGGCGACGACGGCGAAGATCGCGATCAGCTTCAGGAACACGGCGAGCGACATGGCGCGCCAGTATCACCGAGGCCAGGGCGCGTGCGAGGGCCGGCAGTGCGTGAAGGGCGCTGGCGGTGCGGCCGCCAGGCTCGCTCTGCCTTCTCACGCCGCGGCCGCGCCCGAAGCGACGGCCAGCACCCTCGTCAAAAGGGGCTAACGGCTCACGCTGGGCCAGCCGGCTGAGCCGGCATGTCTACTCGCTCTTGAGGCGTCGCGCGCCTTCGAGGAGCGGGTGCCACCCGAACACGAGCGTGACCATGAAGTTGTCCATCCGAAGGGCCGTCGGGTCGCTGCTGTTGTTCAGGGTCGACTTGTAGCCGACGGTGAGGTTCAGGTTGTCGTTGACCTGGTAGCCGAGCGTGATGCCGGCACCCCAGTTGTTCAGCTTGGCGCCTGCGACGCCGTTGATGGTCGCCTTGCCGCCGTTGTACCAGGAGGCATCGAGTGCGCCCCAGAAGCGCTCGGTGAGGTCGCGCGTCAAGTGGGCGTCGAGTTGGAACAGCGGATCGGTCTTCAAGGTCTGCCCGACATAGTCGCTGTTGTTTCCGAACAGCCATACGGCGGGCAGGAATTCGAGGGTCGTGCGCTGGCCCGGCACCCAGGGGCCGAGCTGCCAGACGACCGGCGTGCCCAGGCGCCCGTACCAGCGGTTCTGGCCGATGTTCAGCGGCTGGCTGCTGTCGTAGTTGCCGATCGGCAGCGCCAGGTCGGCGAGCAGGTCGAGCGAGAACCCTGGCTCGTAGCGCAGCACGTCGGGAAGGTTGTTCTGCGCCTTCGGACCGAGGACGTTGACGTTGAACTCGACCATCGGGTCGCCGAAGCCGTTGGTCGATTGGTTGAACGACTTGCCGGCCGCCGTGATCTCGCCCGAGACGCGGCCCATGGGCACGATGATCGCGGCCATCGCCGAGCGGTCGAGCAACGTGAAGGTGCGCGCGTAGCCCACCATGGCCAGGCTCGCGTCGACGTTCGCCCCTGGCGCCACGATGTGCGCGGGGTCGAACGGGTTCGTGTTGCCGCTCAACGACTGGTAGACGAGCGGCACCGCGTTGGCGTCCGACAGGGTCTTCCAGTAAAAGCGGCCCGGAACCTGGGCCTGAGCCTGCGGCGGGCAGAGCGCGCCGATGGCCACCATGGTTGCGCCGAGCCACTGGATCACGGCAATGCGTTTCATCGGACCTCCATCGCTTTTCATCGAATCCCCCCTTTTCCCGACCGGACTGTCGAAGCGGCAAGCCTCAAGGCCTGGGCTCGGCCAACATATCCTTGGGCGGCACGAACTGACCCTTGGTGGTCAGCGGCGGGTAGCCCGGGTCGTCCGGCACCCGCGGCGGCAACTGGTCGTCCAGCGTCTCGAACACCGAGCGGCTGGGCAGCACGACGTTGTTGGTGCGTGCGTAGTCGTCCCACAGCGCGACCATGGCCTTGAGCTTGTCGGGGTGCGCCGCCGCGAGGTCCTTGCGCTCGCCGGGATCGGCCGCCAGATCGAACAGTTGCCAGTCGCCGTTGCCCATGGGCTTGTATTCGCGGCGCACCTTCCATTGGCCCTGGCGCAGCGCCTGGTTGCCGAACAGTTCCCACGCGAGGTAGTCCTGCGCCGAGCGCGGCGACTCGGCCTGGCCCGCGAGCACCGGACCCCAGGATTTGCCCATCAGCGGTGGCAGCTCGCGGCCCGCCAGGGTCTTTGGATACGTGGTGCCGGCGACTTCGAGCAGCGTCGGCATCAGGTCGGCCACATGCATCAGGCCGGGGTTGCGGCTGCCCTTGGGCCTTTTCACGCCCGGGCCGCTCACGACGAGCGCGTTGCGGATGCCGCCTTCGCCGAGCCAGCCCTTGTACTGGCTGAACGGCGTCATCGAAACCTGCGCCCACATCGGGCCGTAGGCGACGTACGAGCCCGGGTCGCCCCAAGCGTTGGGGTGGTTCTGCGACCAGTTGATGGCCGCGAACAGATAGTCGCGCGTGCCCGGCGTGCCGGCGATCATCGCGAACAGGTCGGTGCCCTCGGCGCCGTTGTCGCCGAAGACGATGAAGATCGTGTTGTCGTACTCGCCGATCTGCTTCAGGTGATCGATCAGGCGCCCGACGTGGAAGTCCATGTTCTCCACCATGCCGGCGTAAAGCTCCATCTTCTTGCCGAGCAGGGCGCGCGTCGCCGGCGCCAGCAGCGTCGGGTCGGGCACGAACCACATGCGCTCGGCGAGTTGCGTGCCGGCGGGCACGATGCCCATCTCGATCTGGCGCTTCAGCCGTTCCCGGCGCACCGCGTCCCAGCCTTTGTCGTACTCGCCGACGTGGCGGTTGCGCCAGTCCTTCGGCAGGTGATACGGATCGTGCGGCGCCTGGTGCGAGACGTAGGCGAAGAAGGGCTTGCCGTCCGCGCGGTTGGCGTCGATGAAGCCGATCAGCTTGTCGGTGTAGGTCTGGGTGGCGTAGTAGTCGTCGGGCAGCTTCGTCAGGTAGCGCCCGTCCTCGGTGAAGACGGACTTCGGCGACGCGGCGGTGAAGTTCGTCATGTCCCAGTAGCTGCCGGCGCCGTCGAGCAGCGAGAAGTCGCGTTCGAAACCGCGCGCGCGCGGAATCTGGTCGGGCGCCTTGCCCAGGTGCCACTTGCCGACCATGTAGGTGTGGTAGCCGGCGTCCTTGAGCAATTGCGGCAGGGTCGCGACGCGGTCGTTCAGGTAGCCCTCGTAGCCGATCAGGCCGCGCTGGTTGGGCGCGGTCCACTCGTCCATGTTGCCGAGGCCGTTCAAGTGCGTGTCGACGCCGCTGAGCAGCATCGAGCGCGTCGGCGAGCAACTGGCGTGGGTGTAGAAGTTGGTGAAGCGCACACCTTCGCTGGCCAGTGCGTCGAGATTCGGCGTCCTGATCTCGCCGCCGAACGAGCCCATGTCGGCAAAGCCCAGGTCGTCGCCGAGGATGACGACGATGTTCGGGCGGCGATTCGCCTCGGCGGCGGCCGAGACCGCCGGCACGGCGAGCATCGCCAGCATGCCGGCGATGCAGGTCACCCTCAGCCACCGACCACGGCGGCCCAGCTTGGCGACGGTAGCGCGCGTCGCGCCCGGCGTCATGATCGGCATGTCCACTTCCCTTTCCAACCCCTCATCGAACTTCAGCCGTGGCTCGTCGGCGCCCAGCCCGAGAGCAAGCCATCGAATCGGCGCAAGCGCCCGTCGCTTGCCGCTCTTGGACCCGCCGCGGGCCGTCCGCCGCCGTCCAACCGGCGATGCACCCGGTGGGCACGAGTAGCCCGAAATCCCCGCCGAGCGAAGGCATTCGATCGGCGTGTTCGGCGCGCTGTCGAACGGCCTGTGCCAGCCCATGACACTGACGCACCGGTCCCCTTCTTGGCTTTGACGACCGCACGCAGTGCCCGCTGAGTTTCGGGCCGGACCTTGGCCCCGTCTATCGGAATTCCGCACAATCCGAGGATGTTCAAGCCCAGCCTCAGCCTCGTGCGTCCCGCAGTGACGGTGCATGAATTCAGCGACCCGACGGCCGCCGACGCCGGTATCGAGTCGATCGAGCAGGATGCGGTGCAACTTCAGTCGAAGCCCTTGCGGGTGCGACGAATCGTCGTGCGCCTCGGAGCCGCGACGGTCATCTTCCACTCGGTCAATCTGCGGGTGCGCAGCCATACGCGAGTCCTCGAGGGGCAACTCGCCTACGTGACCTTCGGCCCGCAGGCGAGCGGCACGGCGAACGGGGTGCCGGTCGGGCCTGGCACGATGCTCGCCGCCGAGCCGGGCTCGCAGGCCCGGTTCGTGGTCGACGCCGGCTGGGAGAGCATCACCGTCCTGCTCCCGCCGCAGGCCCTTCGGGCGCATTTGGCGGCGCGGCGGCGCGGGCGCGAGCTTCGCCGGCCGCGCGGCGTCGAAGCGCTGCACGTGAACCCGCAGGGGGCGCGCGCCCTGTTCGAGCGCGGCAAACTCCTGGTGGAGACTGCGGCAGGCCGGCCGGCCCTCTTCAACGATTGCGAACGCGAGCGGGCCACCGCCCAGGTCGAGTTGATCGAGACCCTTCTGGCAACCCTCGGCGGGGCCAGAGACTTCCAACCGAGTCGAAGCGACCGCACGCGGCAGGCACGCAGCCTGCTCGTCAAGAACGCCGAGGATTACGCTCTCTCGCACGTCGGTGAGCCGCTGTATGTGACGGACCTGTGCCAAGCCGCCGCGGTGAGCGAGCGCACCTTGGAATACGCGTTCAAGGAGGTCTTGCAATTGACGCCGGTGGCCTATCTGCTGCGATTGAGGCTGCACCGGGTGCGGCAGACGCTTCGCGCGGCGACGCCGGGATCGACGACGGTTTCGGCCGAGGCGCTCAACTGGGGCTTCTGGCACTTCGGCGAGTTCTCACGCGCCTACAAGGCCTGCTTCGGCGAGCTGCCCTCCGCGACCCTGCGTGGCCCCCGCGCCCAGCCGCCCCGGCAGGCGCCCGACCCCGGCGTCATGCCCAAGAAACCTGACCCAATGCTGTTGGCTTAGCTCCCGTTCGCCCGCAGCCTGTCGAAGCGTCAGGCCAAACGGTTTACGCCATGCAGATCGACTCATTGCGCAACCGACCCTGCTCGCCAACAATGGCGCCTTGCCGCAGACCCCGCACAGCGGACACCGCGCCGCGCCTGGGAGCGCGGGCTTCGCACCGAGAATGAAGGCAACCATGCAGCGCCCCATCCCCTGCCTGTTCATGCGCGGCGGCACCTCACGAGGGCCGTTCTTCGACGCCGCCGACCTGCCGGCCGACACCGCCACGCGCGACCGCGTGCTGCTGGCGGTGATGGGTTCGCCCGATGCGCGGCAGATCGACGGCCTGGGCGGCGCGCACCCGCTGACGAGCAAGGTCGGCATCGTCAGCCGCGGCCAGGCCGCGGGCGTGGACCTCGAATTCCTGTTCGCGCAACTGCAACCCGAAAAGGACACCGTGGACACCACGCCCAACTGCGGCAACATGCTCGCCGCCGTGGTGCCGTTCGCGCTCGAACGCGGCATGGCGCGCACTCAAGGGCTGACGACGACGCTGCGCGTGCTGACGCTCAACACCGGCATGCTGTGCGACATCACCGTGCAGACGCCGGGCGGCGCGGTCGAGTATGCGGGCGATGCGCGCATCGACGGCGTTCCCGGAACCTCGGCGCCGATCAAGATCAACTTCGTCGATACCGCAGGCTCGGTCGCGCCCGGCCTGCTGCCCACCGGCCGCGTGCGGGACACGATCGACGGCATCGCGGTGACCTGCATCGACAACGGCATGCCGCTCGTGATTCTCGAAGCCGCCGCCGTCGGCCGCACGGGCTACGAGACGGTGGCAGAGCTGAACGCCGACAGCGAGCTCAAGGCGCGCATCGAGAGGTTGCGCATCGCCTGCGGCCACGCGATGGGCCTCGGCGATGTGACGGCGAAGAACTACCCGAAGATGACGCTGATCGCCGCGCCGCGCGAGGGCGGCAGCATCGCGACGCGCAGCTTCATCCCGCACGTGTGCCACGACGCGATCGGCGTGCTCGCGGCGGTGACGGTGGGCACGGCCTGCGTGCTCGAAGGCTCGATTACGCGGGGCGTCGCGGTGATGCCGGCGGGCCTCCTGAAGACCGTCTCGGTCGAACACCCGATGGGCGAGTTCAGCGTCGAGCTCGGGCTCGACCCGGCGAACCCGCAGAAGGTCACCCGCGCCGCGCTGCTGCGCACGGCGCGGCTGATCATGCGCGGCGAGGTGATGGTGCCAGCCGCCGTCTGGCCGGCCTGAACAGGAGAGAAGAGCGATGATCATCGACTGCCACGGCCACTACACGACGGCGCCGAAGGCGCTGGAGGAATGGCGCAAGCGCCAGATCGCCGGCATCTCCGATCCCGGGGCGAAGCCCCGGGTTGAAAGTTTGGTGATCACCGACGACGAGCTGCGCCAGAGCATCGAGGCCAACCAGCTCCGGCTGATGCGCGAGCGTGGCAGCGACCTCACGATCTTCAGCCCGCGGGCGAGTTTCATGGCGCACCACATCGGCGACTTCGAGGTCTCGTCGACCTGGGCCGCGATCTGCAACGAGCTGTGCTACCGCGTCAGCCGGCTCTTCCCCGACCACTTCATCCCGGCGGCGATGCTGCCGCAGTCGCCGGGCGTGGACCCTGCAACCTGCATCCCCGAGCTCGTGCGCTGCGTCGAGGAGTACGGCTGCGTCGGTATCAACCTCAACCCCGATCCGTCGGGCGGGCACTGGACGAGCCCGCCGCTCTCGGATCGCCACTGGTACCCGATCTACGAGAAGATGGCCCTGTACGACATCCCGGCGATGATCCACGTCAGCACGAGTTGCAACGCGTGCTTTCACACCACCGGCGCGCATTACCTGAACGCCGACACCACGGCCTTCATGCAGTGCCTGACCTCGGACCTGTTCAAGGACTTCCCGACCCTGCGCTTCGTGATCCCGCACGGCGGCGGCGCGGTGCCCTACCACTGGGGGCGCTTTCGGGGCCTGGCGCAAGAGCTCAAGAAGCCGCTGCTCAAGGACCATCTGCTGAACAACATCTTCTTCGACACCTGCGTCTACCACCAGCCGGGCATCGACCTGTTGACGACCGTGATCCCGGCCCGCAACATCCTCTTCGCGAGCGAGATGATCGGCGCCGTGCGCGGCATCGACCCCGAGACCGGGCACTACTACGACGACACCAAACGCTACATCGAAGCCTCGACCATCGTCGTCGACAGCGACCGCCACCTGATCTACGAAGGCAACGCGCGGCGCGTCTACCCGCGGCTGGATGCGGCGCTGAAGGCGAAGGGCAAGTAGTTACGTGACAGGCGAGCCATGTTCAATGATGCCGAACAGCCCCTCACCCCAACCCTCTCCCGCAAGCGGGAGAGGGGGCAGGTTCGCTTCGATCGCTCCCTCTCCCGCTTGCGGGAGAGGGTTGGGGTGAGGGCTGCGTCGTGACCGAGCCACGTCACCGATAAGGAGCGATCATGAGCATGAACAACCTCGGCATCGTCAAGCGGAGCATCGTGCGCGCCGACCGCGCCGCCGTTGACAGGCTGGCGCGCCTGGGCGTCGCGACCGTGCACGAGGCCATGGGCCGCGTCGGCCTGATGAAGCCCACCCTGCGGCCGATCTACACCGGCGCCAAACTCTGCGGCACCGCGGTCACGGTGCTGCTGCAGCCGGGCGACAACTGGATGATGCACGTCGCGGCCGAGCTGTTGCAGCCGGGCGACGTCGTCGTCGCCGCCTGCACCAGCGACTGCGAGGACGGCTTCTTCGGCGACCTGCTGGCGACGAGCTTTCGCGCCTGCGGCGCGCTCGGCCTCGTCATCGACGGCGGCGTGCGCGACGTGGCCGACCTCGCCGCGATGGGCTTCCCGGTCTTCAGCCGCGCGGTCAACGCCAAGGGAACGATCAAGGCGACGCTGGGCTCGGTCAACGTTCCCGTCGTCTGCGCCGGCGCGCTCGTGAACCCGGGCGACGTGGTGATCGCCGACGCCGACGGCGTGGTCGTCGTCCCGGCGGCCCTTGCGCAGCAGGCGGCGGCCGCCGCCGAGGCGCGCGAGGCGAACGAGTCCGACAAGCGCGCCAAGCTCGCGGCCGGCGTGCTGGGCCTGGACATGTACAACATGCGCGAGCCGCTGGCCAAGGCCGGTCTCAAGTACATCGACTGAGCCTGGAAACCGCAGTCGACCGCTTGCCTCCACTTGCCACACCGCATGAATCCTGACCCTTGCGCTCACGGCAGCCTTCACCACTTGAGTGACAGCGCTACGCACCCGATCGAGCCGCGCTGCGCCGCCCTGGCGTCGTTGCTCCTCGTTGCAGGCATTGAGCCTGCCCCTCGTCGCGCCTTGCCAGAACGCCGCATCACGGCCCGCTCGGGCGCGTTCAACTGCAGTTACCAGGCTGAACCATGAACCTCGACCCCAAGCAGTGGCAGATCGGCCTCGTCGGCTACGGCGAGGTCGGGCGCATCCTGGCCGAAGACCTGCGCCAGCAGGGCGTGAAGGTCAGCGCCTACGACGTCAAGCTCGACCTCGGCCAAGGCGCTGCGCTGCGCGAGCACGCGGCAGCGCACGGCGTCAGCCTCGCCGCAACGCATGCCGAACTCGCCAAGGGCGCCGACCTGATCGTGAGCGCGGTCACCGCGAGCCAGGCCGTACCGGTGGCGCAGGCCTGCGCGCCGGCGGTCAAGAAGGGCACCTGGTTTCTCGACTTCAACTCGGCCTCGCCCGGCGCCAAGCAGCGCGCGGCGAAGCTGATCGACGGCGCCGGTGCCCACTACGTCGAAGGCGCGGTGATGACCTCGGTGCCGCCGTACCGCATCAAGGTGCCGTTGCTGCTCGGCGGCGGCTCGGCGAAGGCGCTGGAGCCATTGCTGAACACCCTCGGCTTCGACGCCAAGGTGGCCTCCGATCAGCTCGGCATCGCCTCGGCGACCAAGATGTGCCGCAGCGTGATGATCAAGGGCCTGGAGGCGATGGTCATCGAGAGCTTCACGACCGCGCGCGCCTACGGCGTCGAGGACGCGCTGATCGCATCGCTGCACGAGACCTTCCCCGGCATCGCGTGGCAGCGCCAGGCGGCGTACTTCTTCCAGCGCGTCATCGAGCACGGCCGGCGGCGCAGCGAGGAAGTGCGCGAGGTCGCCGAGACGGTGCGCGAGATCGGCCTCACGCCGTGGTCCGCCGAGGGCACCGCCGAGCGCCAGGCCTTCATCGCCGACCTCGCCGACGAAGGCGTGTTCGGCGAGCGCGGCAGCCCGACCTTCGCGCGCAGCGCGGACTGGCGCGACGAGGCCGATCGCATCCTTGCCGTCGCCCGATCGAAGACCTGAGCGCCGCGCCCATGGAATTCCAGAAGACCCCCGGCTGGCTCGACTGGTACGCCGACCCCTCGAAGCCGCGCTTCGCGGTTCCCCCGGGCAGCGTCGATGCGCACTGCCACGTGTTCGGCCCCGGCGCCGAGTTCCCCTACGCACCCGAGCGCAAGTACACGCCGTGCGATGCATCGAAGCAGCAGCTCTACGCGCTGCGCGACCGCCTCGGCTTCGCGCGCAACGTGGTCGTGCAGGCAACCTGCCACGGCGCCGACAACCGGGCGATGGTCGATGCACTCGTGCACTCGGGCGGCCGCGTGCGCGGCGTGGCGACAGTGCGCCGCACGGTGACCGACCGCGAACTGCAGGACATGCACGCCGCCGGCGTGCGCGGGGTGCGCTTCAACTTCGTCAAGCGGCTGGTCGACTTCACGCCGCGGGACGAACTGATGGAGATCGCCTCGCGCATCGCGCCGCTGGGCTGGCACGTGGTGATCTACTTCGAGGCCGTCGACCTGCCCGAGCTGTGGGACTTCTTCACGGCCGTCTCTGACGATTTGGCGACGACCGTCGTCGTCGACCACATGGGCCGCCCCGACGTGAGCCTGCCGGTGGACGGCCCGCAGTTCGATCTGTTCGTGAAGCTCATGCGCGAGCACCCTAAGGTCTGGAGCAAGGTGAGCTGCCCCGAGCGGCTCTCGCTCCGCGGGCCGAAGGCGCTGGCCGGCGAGCAGGCCGCGTACCGCGACGTGGTGCCGTTCGCGCGCCGCATCGTCGAGACCTTTCCCGACCGCGTTCTCTGGGGCACCGACTGGCCGCACCCCAACCTGAAGGACCACATGCCCGACGACGGCCTGCTGGTCGACTTCATCCCCCACATCGCGACCACGCCCGAGCTGCAGCGCAGGCTCCTGGTCGAGAACCCGATGCGCCTTTACTGGCCCGAGGAGGATTGAGCGATGGCGCTGTACAAGCCTTACCTCGACATCCCCGGCACGACGATCTTCGACGCCGAGCAGTCGCGCAAGGGCTACCACCTGAACCAGTTCTGCATGTCGCTGATGAAGGCCGAGAACCGCGCCCGCTTCAAGGCGGGCGAGCGCCTTTATCTCGACGAGTGGCCGATGACCGAAGCGCAGAAGGAGGCTGTGCTGGCGCGCGACCTGAACCGCTGCATTGCTCTGGGCGGCAACATCTATTTTCTGGCCAAGATCGGCGCGACCGACGGCAAGAGCTTCCAGCAGATGGCCGGCAGCATGACCGGCCTGAGCGAAGAGGAATACCGCGCGATGATGCTCGGCGGTGGGCGCTCGATTGAAGGCAACCGCTACACAGGAGAAAAGGGATGAACGGCCCCCAAGCTCACTCCGTTCGCTGCCCCCCGAGGGGGCGCTCAATGCCCTTCGGGCGGCCGGGCGGGCATTGACGTGGCCCGCATCGCCGCCAGCGTCTACACCTCGCACGTTCCGGCGATCGGCGTCGCCATCGACCAGGGTCGCACGGCCGAGCCTTACTGGCAGCCGCTGTTCAAGGGCTACGAGTTCTCGCGCGAGTGGATGAAGCGCAGCGCACCCGACGTGATCTTCCTCGTCTACAACGACCACGCGACGGCGTTCAGCCTGGACATGATCCCGACCTTCGCGATCGGCACCGCGGCCGAGTTCGCCCCCGCCGACGAAGGCTACGGCGCGCGCCCGGTGCCCAAGGTGATCGGCCACCCCGAGCTCGCGGCGCACATCGCGCAGTCGGTGATCCAGGACGACTTCGACCTCACCATCGTCAACAAGATGGACGTCGACCACGGCCTCACGGTGCCGCTGTCGCTGATGTGCGGCCAGCCCCCTCTCTCCGATTTCAAGTGGCCGTGCCCGGTGATTCCGTTCGCCGTCAACGTGGTGCAGTACCCGGTGCCGTCGGGGCGGCGCTGCTTCATGCTCGGCCAGGCCGTGCGCAGGGCGATCGAGTCCTACGACGAGCCGCTGAACGTGCACATCTGGGGCACGGGCGGCATGAGCCACCAGTTGCAGGGCGCGCGCGCCGGCCTCATCAACAAGGCCTTCGACACCGACTTCCTCGACCGCCTGATCGCCGACCCCGAGGGCCTTTCGCGGATGCCGCACATCGATTACGTTCGCGAGGCTGGGTCGGAGGGCATCGAACTCGTGATGTGGTTCATCGCACGCGGTGCGATGGGCGACGTGGACGGCGGCGCCGCGCCCACTGTCCGCCACCGCTTCTACCATGTGCCCGCCAGCAATACGGCGGTGGGCCACCTGATTCTGGAGAACCATTGATGCGCACGATCAAGGTCGCACTCGCCGGTGCCGGCGCGTTCGGCATCAAGCACCTGGACGCCATCGCGCAGATCGATGGCGTGCGCGTCGTCTCGCTCGTCAGCCGCGAACTCGGCAAGGCGTTGGAGGTTGCCGCCAAGTACGGCATAGCCCATGTCAGCACCGAGCTCGCGGAGAGCCTCGCGCTGCCCGAGGTCGACGCGGTGATCCTGTGCACGCCAACGCAGATGCACGCCGAGCAGAGCATCGCCTGCCTGACGGCCGGCAAGCACGTGCTGGTCGAGATCCCGCTCGCCGATTCGCTCGCCGGCGCCGAGGCGGTGGCGGCGCTTGCGCGGCAGACGGGGCTCGTCGCGATGGTCGGCCACACGCGGCGCTTCAACCCCAGTCACCAGTGGGTTCACCGGCGAATTGCCAAGGGCGAATTCAAGGTCCAGCAACTGGGCGTGCAGACCTACTTCTTTCGCCGCAGCAACATCAACGCGCTCGGCCAGCCGCGCAGCTGGACCGACCACCTGCTGTGGCACCACGCGGCGCACACGGTGGACCTGTTCGCCTACCAGGCCGGCGAGATCGTGCAGGCGCATGCGCTGCAAGGGCCGATCCACCCGGCGCTCGGGATCGCGATGGACATGAGCATCCAGCTCAAAAGCGCGAGCGGCGCGATCTGCACGCTGAGCCTCTCATTCAACAACGACGGCCCGATCGGCACCGTCTTTCGCTACATCGGCGACAGCGCGACCTACCTCGCCCGCTACGACGACCTCTTCAGCGGCAAGGACGAGAGGATCGACGTCTCGGGCGTCGCGGTGGCTATGAACGGCATCGAGCTGCAGGACCGCGAATTCTTCGCCGCGATCGCCGAAGGGCGCGAGCCGAACGCGAGCGTGGCCAAGGTGCTGCCGTGCTATCGCGTGCTGCACGGCCTGGAGCAACAGCTCCAGGCGCAGGCATGAAGCAGCGCGGCATCGGGCCGCTCGCGGTCTCGGCCATCGGCCTTGGCTGCATGAACCTCAGCCATGCCTACGGCGCGCCGCCCGCGCCCGAGGTGGCCGAGGCGCTGCTGCTGCGTGCGCTGGACCGCGGCGTGACGCTGTTCGATACGGCCGCGCTGTACGGCTTCGGCGCCAACGAAACGCTCGTCGGCCGCGTGCTCGGGCCGCACCGCTCGCAGATCGCGCTCGCGAGCAAGGGCGGCATGGCGGGCGTTCAGTTCGAGGACGGCATCAAGCGCGTCATCGACGGCCGGACCGAGACCATACGGCGCAACTGCGAAGACAGCCTGCGCCGCCTGCGCACCGACGTGATCGACCTCTACTACCTGCATCGCTGGGACAAGAAGGTGCCGATCGAGGACAGCGTCGGCGCGCTCTCGGACCTCGTGCGCGCGGGCAAGGTGCGTGCGATCGGCCTCTCCGAGGTTTCGGCGACGACGCTGCGCAAGGCGCACGCGGTGCATCCCGTCGCCGCGGTGCAGAGCGAGTATTCGCTGTGGACGCGCAATGCCGAGATCGCGGTGCTCGATACCTGCCGCGAGATCGGCGCCGCCTACGTTGCCTTCAGCCCGCTTGCGCGCGGCTTTCTGAGTGCGCGGCTGCGCGACGTGTCGACGTTCGACGCGAAAGACATCCGGCGCGGCATGCCGCGCTTCGAACCCGCCATGTATGCCGCCAACCTCGGCCTGCTGGACGATTACGTCGCCATCGCGCGCGATGTCGGCTGCACGCCGGCACAGCTGGCGCTCGCATGGCTGCTGGCGCGCGGCGAGCACGTGATCGCGATCCCGGGAACGACGAGCGCGGCGCACCTGGACGAGAACATCGGCGCGGCCGCAGTCGCCCTCGACGCGGAAACGATGGCGCGGCTGGACGCGCGAATCAACCGCGAGAGCGTCAGCGGCGCGCGCTACAACGCGGCCACGCAGGCCGAAGTGGACACCGAAGAGTTTGCTTGCCGAGGACTTCCAACCCAGGTCACATCCTCGGCTCGTCCTGAGCAAGGACCCTGAGTGTCGCGCCAACGGTCTGGCCTGACTTCTACACGGTGAACCGCGAAAACACCCACTCGATGAAGAGCATTGCGGTCATACCGTCAACAGGAATCGGCGATGGTCTAGTGATGCTTGTCGCGGCGCATCATCTCAAGGGGCTTGGGTTTGAGGTGACGACGATTCATCCCCATTTGTCCGGGTTCGGCCGTTGGCTGGAAAAGGGTGACTATAGATTGCCGCCGACGGAACTCTCCGCTTTCGACGCTATCTTGTTGCAGCACGACAATACCCAAAGGGCGCGGCAGATCGCGTCGCTTCGGGCCACTGGAAAATGCGTCTACATCTTCTACCAGAACCATCAACCAACGCAGCATGGCGACGTCATTGCCGGGCTCGAACATGCATTCGATAGCAGCAAGACCATGGTCGAGAACACTCGTCAAGCCACGACCGCGATTTTCGGAGGGGATGTCAGTGCGCAAACCGGCATGCGGCCTCCGCCCGGCCTCGTTCATCGCCGGTTCATGCGCCGCATCTTGATTCATCCGATGAGCGGCAACGCAGCCAAGAACTGGCCGAAGCAGCGGTTTCTGAAGGTTGCCGTGCATTTGAAAGGTATGGGTCTTGAGCCGGTGTTCATTCTTTCACCTTCTGAAAGAGCCGGCTGGCCGGAAGTGGAGTCGCCTCTTAATTCGACGCTGGAGGACTTGGCGACGATCGTTTACGAATCCGGCTATTTCATTGGCAACGATTCAGGCCCGGGCCATCTCGCTTCCTACCTGTCGATCCCGAACTTGATCATCAGCGGGAACGAAAAGAACATGCGGCTTTGGCGCCCGGGCTGGTTAGGCTCCAGAGTCGTCTGTCCACCGAGATGGTTGCCTAATGTCAAAGGGCTGCGGCTGCGCGAGGAAAAATGGAAGTACTTCGTTCCAGCGCGAGTTGTCATCAAGGAGCTTGCGTCGATGATCGGAGAAGTCGCCCGTCCTCCAAGCGGCCCATGATCCGAACAATTCTCCCGAGCGCCTTTCGATACCTCAGCGCGAACGGGAGCCAAGTCAACCGCATTGTGGCGTTGCCCCTACACGAAGGTCGGCTCGAACGGCAGGCCGACGTAGTTCTCGGCGATGGTCGTGCGGCCGGCCGTCGAGCTCATCAGGTAGTCGAGCTCGGCAAGCTGGATCTTGTGTTCGATGGGGTCGCTCCCGAACTTGTGCGTGATCGAAGTCAGCCACCACGAGAAGCGCACCGCGGCCCAGATGCGGCGCAGTGCGACCTGCGAGTAGCGCTTGAGGAGGTCCGTGCGGCCCTGGTGGTAGAAGGCCACGAGCGCGGTCGAGAGGTAGTGCACGTCGGACGCCGCCAGGTTGAGCCCCTTGGCGCCGGTCGGCGGAACGATGTGGCCGGCGTCGCCGACGAGGAACAGCCTGCCGAAACGCAGCGGCTCGGCGACGAAGCTGCGCAGCGGCGCGATGCTCTTCTCGATCGCCGGCCCGGTGACCATGGCGTCGCTGAAGCGCGCCGGCAGGCGCGTGCACAGCTCGTACCAGAAGCGCTCGTCGGGCCAGTCGCTGGCCTTCTCGTCAAGCCCGACCTGGATGTAGCAGCGCGTTCGCGTGTGCGAGCGCATCGAGCACAGCGCGAAGCCGCGCTTGTGGTTCGAGTAGATCAGCTCGTCATGCACTGGCGGCGTGTCCGCGAGTACGCCGAGCCAGCCGAACGGGTAGACACGCTCGTACTCCACAATCATCTCGCGCGGAACGGCGGCCCGCGACGCGCCGTGGTAGCCGTCGCAGCCGGCGATGTAGTCGCAGCGCAGCTTGCGGCGCTGGGCGCCAGTCGTGAATTCAAGGTTCGGCCGGTCGTCGAGAAATCCGACCGGACTCACGTCCTTCGCGTTGAAGACGACCTGGATGTTGGCGTCCTTGAGGACCGCGTCGTAGAGGTCGCGCGTGAGCTCGGTCTGGCCGTAGACGACGACGTGCTTGCCGCCGGTCAGGCCGGCCAGGTCGACGCGCTCGAAGCGGTCGTCGAAGGTCAGCGTGATGCCGCTGTGCACCAGGCCTTCGCGGTCCATGCGCTCGCTGACCTCGGCCTTGCGAAGCAGGTCGACCATGCCCTGTTCGAGCACGCCGGCGCGGATGCGCGCCTCGACGTAGGCGCGGTCGTGGCGCTCGAGGATCACGCTCTGGATGTTGGCAAGGCTCAGCAGGCGCGCCAGGCACAAGCCCGAAGGCCCGCCGCCGATGATGCCGACCTGGGTTTGCATGGAAGGTCTCCTGTGGCTGCAAGCTTGGCGCAGGATGACCACTTTAGGTCACACGTGCTTGCAGCGGGTGCGCGCCCCCGACCAGCGCGAGAACGGTGCGGACAGACGGCACCCGCGGCGCGGCGGGCGGTTGATTCGGCCCGCGCCGTGCGCGACACTTACAGGCCGGCCCGCACCGGCCCCGCACTCCCACCGAGGACCCTATCGATGAGCGCACCCCGACGCGAGATTCCAGGCACGACGCTGTTCGACGGCGAACAGGCCCGCAAGGGCTATGCGCTGAACAAGATGTGCTATTCGTTCAACGACGCCGCCAACCGCGAGGCGTTCAAGCGGGACGAAGAGGCCTATTGCACGCGCTTCGGCCTCGACGCGCGGCAACGCGATGCGATCCGCGCCCGCAATGTGCTGAGGCTCATCGCGGCCGGCGGCAACGTGTACTACCTGGCCAAGTTCGCCGGCATCTTCGGCCTGGACGTGCAGGACCTCGGCGCCCAGCAGACCGGCATGACCAAGGACGAATTCAAGGCCAAGCTGCTGGCCGCGGCGAGATAAGACGTGGCCACCATCGTCGGCGCCGTCACCTCGTCACACGTCCCCGCCATCGGCCGCGCGATCGCGCGCGACCTGCAGGGCGACCCGTATTGGAAGCCGTTCTTCGACGGCTTCCCGCCAGTGCACCAGTGGCTCACCAAGGTCAAGCCCGATGTCGCGGTCGTGATCTACAACGACCACGGCCTCAACTTCTTTCTCGACAAGATGCCGACCTTTGCCGTCGGCGCCGCACCCGAATACCGCAATGCCGACGAGGGCTGGGGCATCCCCGTCGTGCCGCCGTTCCGCGGCGAGCAGGACTTGTCGTGGCACCTGATCGAATCGCTGGTCGAGAACGAGTTCGACGTCACGACCTGCCAGGAGATGCTCGTCGACCACGCGTTCACGCTGCCGATGGCGCTGCTGTGGCCGGGCCAGGGTGCGTGGCCGGTGACGACGGTGCCGGTGTGCATCAACACCGTGCAGTTCCCGCTGCCTTCGGCGGCGCGTTGCTTCAAGCTCGGCCAGGCCATCGGCCGCGCCATCGAGAGCTGGGACGCCGACCAGCGCGTCGTCGTCATCGGCACCGGCGGCCTCTCGCACCAGCTCGACGGCGAGCGCGCCGGCTTCATCAACAAGGACTTCGACCTCCAATTCATGGACAGCCTCGCCTGCGACCCGCAATGGGCGACGAAGTACTCGATCCCCGAGCTCGTCGAACTGACCGGCACCCAGGGCGTCGAGCTGCTGATGTGGCTGGCCGCGCGCGGCGCGCTGACGGGCCGCGTGAGCAAGGTGCACGCCAACTATCACATCCCGATCTCGAACACGGCGTCGGGCCTGATGGTGTTCGAAAACCAGCCCTGAGCTCTCGCCGCACCGACCGCGAACGCGCCGCGCTTGGCGCCGGTCTAGCTTGACGCTGGCGGCAGTGGCTTGCGGGTCAGAAGATAGATCAGCGGCGAGAACGAGCCGAACGCCAGCGTGGCGACGATCCACGGCCATGGATTGCGGCCGCAGGCCTTGGCGTCGTGCCACATCCATACCATGACGAGGGTCAGCGCGATGACCAGATCGGCCAGAACCTGGCCGGCGCCCAGGCTGCGAAAGTGCGGGGCGACGATGCCCCAATAGCCGTGTTGCCACAGCGCGGCGGCGCTGAGCGCGCCGAACAGCACGAGCGTGATCGTCAACAGTGTTCGCTGCATTGCAGGTCCCCAGAGGTGGTGGTGTGCGGACAGTTTCGGCCACGTGCTCCAAGGGTGCAATTACCTCGCGGGTCATCGATTCGGGGCCGCCATGCTCCAATCCTTGCATGGATGGTCCTGGCCCCAGCCTGCCCTACACGCTGCAACAAGCCCGCAAGGCACGGCGCCTGAGTCAGCTCGAACTCTCGTTGCGCGTGGGTGTGTCCCAACGCCACGTGAGCTTCGTCGAGAGCGGGCGCGCGCGGCCCAGCCGCGCGCTGCTCGACGCGTGGCTGCGAGAGCTCGAGGCTCCGCTCGCGCTGCGCAACGCGGCCATGCTGCAGGCAGGCTTTGCGCCGCTCTACGGTTCGGCCACGCTGGACGATGCCTCCTTGGCGCAGGCCAGGCACGCGCTCGTGCAATTGATGTGCGCCCACGACCCGCTGCCCGCGCTGGTGATCGACTCGCGCTGGAACCTACTGCTTTCGAACCGAGGCTGCAAGTGGCTGGTCAGAGCCCTGATGCCCGAGGCTGAGGCGCTGCCGGACGACGCGTCGGTCAACCTGCTAGACGTGCTGACCGATCCGCGGGGCTTGACGAACGCGATCCTCAACCTCGAGGAAGTCGGCCCCGCGATGTTGACCCAGCTGCGCCACGAAGCGCTCGTGCGGCCCACGCTGACGCCAAAGGTCGAAGCGCTGGCTGCGCTGCTGCGAGATCGACTCGGCGTGGATCGCGAGCCTCGACCCGGCTCGATCCCGCCGGTGCTGACGACACGCTATGCGAGCCCTTATGGCGAGCTCGCGTTCTTCAGCATGTTCACGACCTTCGGGACGCCGCAGGACATCACGCTGGCCTCGCTGCGAGTGGAGCACCTGTTTGCCGCCGACGAGGCCACGCGCGCGGTGATGAACGCACACGTCGGCCCGGCCGCCGGGCGGCCTTGATGCGCAGGCCAAAGGGAGACAAGCCATGACCGACCTGTTCGACAACCCGATGGGCTTGATGGGCTTCGAGTTCGTCGAGTTCGCCTCGCCCGCGCCGAACACGCTGGAGCCGCTATTCGAGAAGCTCGGCTTCTCGCTCGTCGCCAGGCACCGCTCGAAGGACGTGCTGCTGTACCGCCAGGGCGAGATCAACTTCATCGTCAACCGCGAGCCCCGAAGCCCTGCCGCCTACTTCGCGGCCGAGCACGGCCCCTGCGCGTGCGGGATGGCCTTTCGGGTGCGCGACTCGCACCTCGCCTACAACCGCGCGCTCGAACTCGGCGCGCAGCCGATGGACATGCAGACCGGCCCGATGGAGCTGCGCCTGCCGGCCATCAAGGGCATCGGCGGCGCGCCGCTGTACCTGATCGACCGATTCGACAGCCCCCCACCCCCCGAGGGGGCAGGCCCGGCTTCGGGCGGCCGGGCGCCGGGCCGCGACGGCCAGTCGATCTACGACATCGACTTCAAGTTCCTGCCCGGCGTCGACCGCCACCCGCGCGGCCACGGCTTCACGATCATCGACCACCTGACGCACAACGTGTACCGCGGACGGATGGCGTTCTGGGGCAGCTTCTACGAGAAGCTGTTCAATTTCCGCGAGATCCGCTACTTCGACATTCGCGGCGAATACACCGGCCTCACCTCGCGCGCGATGACGGCGCCGGACGGCAAGATCCGCATCCCGCTCAATGAGGAATCGGGCAAGGGCAGCGGGCAAATCGAAGAGTTCCTGATGAAGTTCAGCGGCGAGGGCATACAACACGTCGCACTGCTGTGCGACAACCTGCCGGCCAGCGTCGACAGCCTACAGATGGCCGGCGTGCCCTTGATGAGCGCGCCCAACGACGTCTACTACGAGATGCTCGAGGAACGCCTGCCCGGGCACGGCGAGCCGGTGGCCGCTCTGCAGGCGCGCGGCATCCTGCTCGACGGCTCGACCGCCGACGGCGAGAAGCGCCTGCTGCTGCAGATCTTCTCCGAAACACTGCTCGGGCCGGTGTTCTTCGAGTTCATCCAGCGCAAGGCCGACGACGGCTTCGGCGAGGGCAACTTCAAGGCGCTTTTCGAGTCGCTGGAGCGCGACCAGATCCGCCGCGGCGCGATCAAGCCGGAGGCATGACATGAACAACCCCCACGCTCACTTCGTTCGCTGCCCCCCAAGGGGGCGCTCAGTGCCCTACGGGCGGCCGGGCGGGCACTGAGATGAAAACAGCAGGCATCCACCACGTCGCCTACCGCTGCAAGGACGCGAAGGAAACCGTGCTCTGGTACCGCGAGATGCTGAAGATGGACTTCGTCCTCGCCATCGCCGAGGACCAGGTTCCCTCGACCAAGGAGCCGGACCCCTACATGCACGTCTTCCTCGACGCCGGCGGCGGCAACGTGCTCGCCTTCTTCGAGCTGCCGACGCAGCCGCCCATGGGCTTCGATCCGAACACGCCGCAGTGGGTGCAGCACATCGCCTTCAAGGTCGCCGATCGCGCCGAGCTGCTGGCCTACAAGGCGCACCTCGAAAGCCGCGGCGTCGACGTGCTCGGCGTCACCGACCACGGCATCTTCCACTCGATCTACTTCTTCGACCCGAACGGGCACCGCGTCGAGCTGGCCTGCCCGGACGCGGACGAAGCCGCGCAACTGGCCCGCCTGGATGCCGTGAAATGGGACATGCTGGAAGAGTGGAGCCAGACCCGGCGCGCCCCGCGGCACGCCAATTTCCTGCACGCGAAGGAGTTCTCTTCGCCCTGATGGGCCACGCGTGAATGCCGCACGGCCAATAATGCGCGCCACGGCGGCCGCCTGGCCACCGCTCTGAAGGACCGCATGACCGAAGTGCCTGTTGCATCGCCCGAGCTCGACCTTGCCGTCATCGGCGCCGGCCCGGTGGGCCTCGCGCTCGCGCTGCACGCGGCGCACGCGCTGCCTCGGGCGCGGGTGACCGTGTTCGATGCGCGCAGCGCCGAGTTCGACATCTCGCGCGACCCGCGCACGCTCGCGCTCGCGCTCGGCAGCGTGCAGATGCTCGAGCGCCTGGGCGCGTGGGACGCCGCGCGCGCCCAGCCCATCCTCGAAGTCCACGTCTCGCAGCAGCCGCCGAGCTGGGGGCCCCTCGGCGAGCCCGAGCTGCGCATTCGCGCCGCCGACGAAGGCGTGCCCATGCTGGGCGCGGTGCTCAGCTACGGCCAGATCGTCGCCCCGCTGCAGGCCGCATGGATGGCCGCTTGCGAGCGCGAACCGCAGCGCCTGCGCAGCCGCTTCGGCGCGCCCGTGACGGCGCTGAAGAACGTCTCTGATGGCGTCGAGGTCGACGCCGACATCGTCGAGCGCTACGACATCGCCGTCGTCGCCGAAGGCGGCGTGTTCGCCGATCAGGCGCGCAAGGCGCTCGCCCACGACTACCGGCAGACGGCTTGGGTCGGCCAGATCACGCTCGAAGGCGCGCCCCCCGGCGCGGCCTTCGAGCGCTTCACCCGCCACGGGCCGGCCGCCCTGCTGCCGCTCAAGAGCGACGGCAAGGCGCAGCGCGCGGGCTTGGTCTGGTGCGTGCCGAGCGACGACGACCCGGTGGCCGAACTCAGCGACGCACAGCGGCTCACGGTGCTCGCCAGCATCTTCCCGCCCGCAGTCGGGCGCATCACCGGCGTCTCGCCGCTGAAGCACTTCGCGCTTGGCCTGAACGCCGAGCGCACGCTCGTCGACGGGCGCAGCGTTCGCATCGGCAACGCCGCGCAGACGCTGCACCCGGTGGCGGGGCAGGGCCTGAACCTCGGCCTGCGCGACGCCGTCGAGCTCGTGCGCTCGCTCGCCGCCGAGCGCGACATCGCGAGCGTGCTGCGCCGCGTCGAATGGCGCCGCGCGCCGGACCGCTGGAGCACCATCGCCACGACCGACTTCCTCGCCCGCAGCTTCACCTGGGACCTGCCGGGCCTGGGCGTCGCGCGCGGCCTGGGCCTTGCGGCGATGCAGGCGCTGGCGCCGGCCCGCTCGGCGCTGGCGCGGCAGATGATGTTCGGTTCGCGCTAGGCCTGGCTGCCCGCCAGCGCTGATACGTCCATCGCATCGGCGATGAGCGCGAAGTCTTCGGCGCCGACCTTGAGCTGACCGAAGCGGAAAGCCGCGCCCCAGTGCGTCTTGCTGGCGATGAACGAGAGCTTGTCGATCAGCGGACGGATCGGCGCTTCGCGGCAGGCGGCGAACTTCACATCGACGCGGTAGGGTTTGAAATCCGGCGTCATCTCGACCTGGTAGACCTCACCGCTGACAACGCTGCCGATGGCGGTGAAGGCTTGCAGAGGCTCGCCGTCGGGATAGGACATGCGCGGCGAATAGGTGACCACGCCGTCTCCGGCGCGAAACCTGCGCAGCGGCGCCTTCTTGCCATGGTTGAGCTGGATGAAGCCACCCTTCACGCCGAGCTGCACGTGCGAGCGCGAGACGACGCCGATCCAGAAGTTGCGTTCCGCCACGAGGGCTCCCGAGGTTGTGTGTACACAGGATCAAGCCTTGAAGCACGGCTTGACTTCGGCATCAAGCTCGCGCTTGCATGGGCGCGGCGAGCATTGCCCGGCACTGTCCCACGGTACTGCTGACAGCGTGGTGTCAGCAGCGCTCAGCGAACCAGCAGCACCGGCGTCTTGCAGTGTGCGAGCACCTTCGTCACCACCGAGCCCATGACCAGATTGGTCAGGTCGCCGTGCCCGTGCGAGCCGAGCAGCAGCAGATCGAACCTGCCGGCCTCGGCCTGCTTGGCGATCAGCTCAGCGGTGTGGCCGACCTTGCCGATGAAGGTCGCGGCGATGCCCTGGCGGGCGAAGAAGGCGCGAATCGGCTTGAAGACCTTCTCCGCCTCGTCGTCGTAGTAGGTCTTGACGGCCTCCTTGTCGAGCAACGCGACGGCGCGCGCGGGCAACCCCGCCACCACCGTCATCACGGTGTAGGTTTGATGCGAGCCCAGCCATTCGTCGTGCGCGGCCAGGTAGGCCAGCATGCGCTTGGTGTAGGAACTGCCGTCGACGGCGACGAGGATGTTCATGGTGTGGTCCCTTCGATCGAATGGCCTGCCTGAGTCTGAACCCGCGGACAGAGAATGCGTTGATCCGCGTCTATGTCACATCGAACACACGCAGACCGTCGTAGCCGTCGGCCTCTCCCTTTCGCGCATGGCCGCGGGCGTTGCAGACGACGCGCGTCGATGCGCCGCCTGCCGCGGCCACCGTGTAGTCGTGGCGGCAGTGCAGGTGGCCGTGGATCCATAGCGACGCGAGCGGCAGCAGGTCGTCGTCGGCATTGCAAAAGCTCGCCGTCGTCGGCTGGCCGCCATAGCGCGGGTCGGCGCTGCGCCGGCTGGGGGCGAAGTGGGTGATGGCGACCGTGGTGTCCCACTCGCCCTGCGGCCGCCGCAGTTCAGCCTCCAGCCAGGCGCGGCAGGCCAGCGCTTCGTCGCGCAACTGCGCGGCGTCGAAGAGCTGGCCGTTGCGCGTCGAGGCCATCAGGCGCATGAAGTAGGCGGCGGCGCGCATCGCACGCTCGCGCTCGGCGCTGCCGAAGAGGTCGAAGTCGGACCAGCGCGTCGTGCCGACCAAGCGCACGCGCCGCCCCTCGCCATCGGTGAAGACCGCGCTCTCGCATTCGAGCATCGTGAAGCCGAGCGCTGCGCAGCGCTCGCGGAGCGCCGGCCACGCGCTCGTGATCTCGCGGCGGTCGAACTCGTGGTTGCCGGCCACGAACACCACCGGCACCGGCCAGCCGCGAAAGCGATCGAGGCCGGCCCAGGTGGCGTCGATGTCCCCGCCCAGCACCAGCAAGTCGGCGCCCGGCGCGGGCTCGGGCTCGAAGGTCTCGGTTTCGAGGTGAAGGTCGGACAGCAGTTGCAGGCGCATCGTCGTCCGCCGATCTGAATCAGCTCGCGCCGTGGCAGTGCTTGAACTTCTTGCCGCTGCCGCATGGGCAGGGCTCGTTGCGGCCGACCTTGGGCGCCTCGCGACGCACGGTGTCGACGCGGTAGCGCGCGCCCTGCGTCAGGTCGGCCAGGTCGGCGACGCAGGCCACCAGCTCCTCGATGCCTTCGTCCAGCGTCGCCAGCGGCCGCTCGCGTTCCAAGGTGGCACCGAGCTCGCGCTCTTCGTCGGTCTCAGCGGGCATGTGACGGTACAGCCGCGCCAGCGCGATGTGAACCGCCGGGTCGTCCACTTCGAGCAGAGCGTGGAAGTTCTCGCACGCGACCGAGAAGCCGTACACCCACGGCATCAGCACGAGCGATACCGGATCGACGCCGATGAGCGGATCTGACGCGGCCCGCTGCACGGGTGGCGATGGGCTTCCGTCTTCATCCACCGGGTCTTCGAGGATCAGCGGATCGAACCATCCATCGTCGACCAAGGCGCGGTTCAGCGCCGAGTAGCGGCGCAGGATCAGCGTGCGCGCACGCTCGTAGACGGCATGCCCACGTTCGGGCAGCGCGCGGCCGTACTCGTCGAACACCCGCGGCAGCCACGCGTCGGGCTCGATAGCCACCGGCTGCACGAGCACGCCGCACAGGTAGCCGTCGAGCGTCACGATGTCCATCGGCGGCACAGACCCGGCGAAGGCGAACAGAAGCTCGTCGAGCTCCTGGAACTCGGCGTCGCTCAGATCGACGGCGGCGGCGGGCAGGTCGGGAGCGGGCATGCGGCGATTGTCGCCTGCATGCCGCCCCGATGGCCGCTTTGCCGCTCAGGCCGCGAGGCGCTCCTCGATACGGGCCTTGGTCGCCGTCAGCTCGGCCGGCAGGTGGTAGGCGAGCTGCTTGAAGAGCTCGTCGTGCAGCACAAGCTCGGCGCGCCAGGCCTCGGGGTCGATGCTCGTGACCTGCTGGAACTGCGCGGCGCTGAAATCGAGCCCGGTCCAGTTCAGGTCCTGGTAGCGCGGGCTGGTGCCGAACGCATGCTCTACGCCTTCGCCGCCGCCGTTCACGCGGTCGAGCACCCACTTGAGCACGCGCATGTTCTCGCCGTAGCCAGGCCAGACGAACTTGCCGTCGGCGCCCTTCCTGAACCAGTTGACGCAGAAGATCATCGGCAGCTTGGCGCCGGATTTCGCGCACAGCTCGTTGATGCGCGCGCCCATGTCCAGCCAGTGCTGGAAGTAGTCGCTCATGTTGTAGCCGGCGAACGGCAGCATCGCGAACGGGTCGCGCCGCACGACGCCTTGCTGGCCGACGGCCGCCGCCGTCGTCTCGCTGCCCATCGTGGCCGCCATGTAGACGCCTTCGATCCAGTTGCGGGCCTCGGTCACCAGCGGCACCGTCGTCGAGCGGCGGCCACCGAAGATGAAGGCGTCGATCGCCACGCCTTCGGGGTTGTCCCAGTCGACGTCGAGTGCCGGGTTGTTGGTGGCGGCAATGGTGAAGCGCGAATTCGGGTGCGCGGCCTTGGCGCCGGTCTCCTTGGCGATGGCCGGCGTCCAGTCCTTGCCTTGCCAGTCGATGCAGTGCGCGGGCGGCGTCTCGGTCATGCCTTCCCACCACACGTCCCCTTCGTCGGTGAGGGCGACGTTGGTGAAGATCACGTCGTGCTTGAGGCTGGCCATGCAGTTGGCATTGGTCTTGTCGTTCGTCCCCGGGGCGACGCCGAAGTAGCCAGCTTCGGGGTTGATTGCATACAAGCGCCCGTCGGCGCCGGGCTGAATCCACGCGATGTCGTCGCCGACGGTGGTGACCTTCCAGCCCTCGAACCCGGCCGGCGGGATCAGCATCGCGAAATTGGTCTTCCCGCAGGCGCTGGGGAACGCCGCCGCCACGTGCTGCTTCTTGCCGCCGGGCGAAGTGACGCCCAGCAGCAGCATGTGCTCAGCCAGCCAGCCGAGGCTGTTCGAAGTCTCGCGACCCATCCAGCTTGCGATGCGCAACGCGAAGCACTTCTTGCCCAGCAGCGCGTTGCCGCCGTAGCCCGAGCCGTAACTCCAGATCTGGCGCGTCTCGGGGTAATGGACGATGTACTTGGTCTTGTTGCACGGCCAGGGCACGTCCTTCTGCCCGGCGTCGAGCGGTGCGCCCACACTGTGCATGCAAGGCACGAACTTGCCGTTGGCGCCTAGCACTTCGAGCACCGGGCGGCCCATGCGCGTCATGATCTTCATGCTGACGGCCACGTACGGGCTGTCGCTGAGCTCAACGCCGATATGCGCGATCGGCGAACCGAGCGGCCCCATGCTGAAGGGCACGACGTACATCGTGCGGCCCCGCATCGAGCCCTTGAAGAGGGCGTTCTCGCCGGTCTCCAGCAGCTCGCGCATCTCGGCCGGGGCCATCCAGTTGTTGGTCGGGCCGGCGTCTTCCTTGCGCTCCGAACAGATGTAGGTGCGGTCTTCCACCCGCGCCACATCGCTGGTGTCGCTGAGGGCGAGGTAACTGTTCGGCCGCAATGCGGGGTTCAGGCGCTTGAAGGTGCCGGCACGGGCGAGCTGCGCGCACAGGCGGTCGTACTCGGCGGTGCTGCCGTCGCACCAGTAGACCGAACTCGGTTCAGCCAGCGCGACCATCTCGGCCACCCAGGCGACGAGGCGGGCGTTGTTGACATAGGCGGGCACATTCAGGCGCGGGTCGGCCATGGCGGGCAGGTTCATGAGGGGTCCAGTCGTCGAAGTTGTTCAGCGGGCGGGGTCCGCTCGGCGGACACCATCGGAGCCGGGCGCGCGCTCGGGAATCGTGGATTGTCGCGCCGTCGTCATGCGGGTGTCATCAAGGGGGTGCATGGGCTGATCCCGTTCGAGAATTACACCACGCCGCGCATCGCTCACGCCCCGCCTCGGACATCGGCGGCGTGATGCGGCGCAAGCTCAGGCATCATGGCGGCATGAGCGGCCTCCTGCTGAGCGTCAACGTCGCCATCGCGCGTGAGATGGAGATCAACGGCCGTGCGGTGATGACGGCCATCGGCAAGCGCGCCGTCAACGGCCCGGTAGCGGTGCATGCGCTCGGCCTGGCGGGCGACGAGCAGGCCGATCTCTCGGTGCACGGCGGCCTGGCGAAGGCGGTCTACGCCTACCCGAGCGAGCACTACGCGTTCTGGCAGACCGTCCGCGCGCAGGCCAAGGCGGCGGCGTGGGACGTCCCCCTGGCCGGCGGTGCGCTGGGCGAGAACCTGACCCTCTCCGGCCTGCTCGAAACGCAGGCCTGGGTCGGCGACGTGCTGCGCTTTGCGGGTTGCGAACTCGCCGTGAGCGAGCCGCGCTTTCCGTGCTTCAAGTTCAGCGCCGCGATGGGCTTCGCCCAGGCCAGCAAGCTGATGGTGCAGAGTGCCTGGTGCGGGATGTACCTCTCGGTGCGTGTTCCCGGAAGCCTGCGCGTCGGCGACCGCTTCACGATCGTGCCCGGCCCGCGCGAGGTCGGCATCGTCGAGTTGTTCCGCTCGAAGGCGGGGGTGGCCGCTCCTGACCGTCACCCGCCCTAGGCCCGGCGCAGAGCCGTCCTATTTGCGGATAGGTTCTTAGCGCGGGTTGGCGATCAGGTACTTCGCCAGCGCGTGATAGGCGGGCAGCGAGGTCGGGTCCAGGTTGCTGTTCGCCGCCAGCGGGAACGAGGCGTAGCGCGCGATCACCATCTCGGCCTTCGGATCGACGTAGATCAACTGCCCGTGCACGCCGCGCGCGCTGTAGGCGCCGTGTTCGTTATGGCTCACCCACCACATGTTGCGGTAGCTCCAGCCGGGCAGCAGCGCGTAGCCGGCCTTCGCGAACAGATCCTTCTCGCCGCCGCGGCGGATGTCGTCGACGACCGCCTTGGGCACGATCTGCTGGCCGTTCAAGCGCCCGTCCAGGCGCATCATTTCGCCGAAGCGCGCCAGGTCGCGCAGGCCGGTGTTGAGACCGCCACCGGCGAACTCGGTACCGACGCCGTCGATCGCGAAATAGGCGTCCTGCTCGGCGCCGAGCTTGCTCCAGATGCGTTCCTGCAGGTTGGCGCCCACCGACTTGCCGGTGGCGCGCGCGATGACCCAGCCGAGGGTGTCGGTGTTGACCGTCTTGTAGGCGAACGCGTCGCCATGATTGCCCTGCTTCTTCACCGTGACCAGGAATTCGTAGAACGTTCCCGGCCCGGTGTAGCCCGGCGGGCGCGGCAACACGTTGCCGGCGCGCACGTGGTCCCAGATCTCGGCCTTGGGGTCGGCGTAGTTCTCGCTGTACTGCAGGCCGGTCGTCATGTCGAGCAACTGGCGCACCGTCGCGTCGCCGAAGGCCGAGCCGGCGAGTTCGGGAACGTACTTCGACGCCTTGGCGTTCTCGTCCAGCGTGCCGTCGGCGACCAGCATCGCGCCGATGGTGCCGAAGAACGACTTCGTGACCGACATCGCGATGTGCTGCCCGTCCGCGCGCAGCGCGCCGAAGTAGCGCTCGTAGACGACGCGCCCCTTGTGCAGGACGACGATGCCGTCGGTGTAGTTGGCCGCGAGCGACTGCGCCCAGGTCATGTTCTGCTCGGTCCCGAGCACGCGAAAGCTCACGGCGTCGATGTCGTCACGATCGCTGCGCGGCAGCGGCGTCGGTGCACCCAGGCCGCGCGAGACGTTGCTCGTCGGCACCAGTTGGCGGTAGTTCGAGAACGACCAGCGCAACTGCGGGAAGCGGTAGCTGCTGCCGTCGGCGAAGCGGATCACGCGGTCGGGCGGCGGCGGAAAGCCCTTCATCCAGCCGAGCGCGACCGGGTCGCTGGCCTGGGCATCGGGAAGCTTGGGCGGCGGCGTCTGCGCCAGCGCGCAGGTGCTCGCGGCCAAGAGCACGAGCGGCAGCATCCGGCGCCGGGCGGGGGGTTTCGCAGCGGTCATGAAACGTCTCCGAGTGTTGTAGTCGTAGGTCGGCAAGGCCGACGGACGAATGCTAGCCGAGCGCGCCCGTCCGCGCCGACGGGCTACCAGACCGTGTAGACCATCACGAACGCGGCCCCCGTCATCAGCGTCAGCGCGACGAGGAACACGACATCGAGCACGCTGACAAGCAGGTTCGCGAGCGAGGTCTTGCTCGTCTTCAGCGCCCAGAAGATCAGGTAGCAGTTGGCCAGGAACAGCAGCGCGCAGACCGCGAACATGTCGTCGGCGATGGTGACGCTGCCGGACTTCCTGCCGAGCGTCTTCATCAGCGCGACGACCGTCACGCTCAGCCCGGCCAGCGTCGCCGAGACCGAGAGCAGGTGCAGCAGATCTTCGCGCAGCCAGGTCGCGGGGCGCAGCGGCTTCGTCATGGCTATCTCTCTCCCTTGCGATACGGCTTCATCAGCGCCTGCGGGTAGGCCGCGCGGCGCGCCATCACGACCAGTGCGACGATGGACAGGATGTACGGCAGCATCAGGTAGACCTGGTACGGCACGGAGACGCCGAAGAGGCCCGCGCCCGACTGCTGCAAGCGCAATTGCAAGGCGTCGAAGACGCCGAACAGCAGCGCGCCGAGCAGCGCCTTGCCGGGCCGCCACGACGCGAACACGACCAGCGCGACGCAGACCCAGCCGCGGCCGTTGACCATGTTGAAGTAGAACGCGTTGAACGCGGCCAGCGTGAGGAAGGCGCCTGCCACGCCCATCAGCGCCGAGCCGGCCATGATGGCGCCGATGCGCAGCCGCGTGACCGACAGCCCCTGGCCTTCGGCCGCGGCCGGGTTCTCGCCGACCGTGCGCACGGCCAGGCCGAGCGGCGTGCGATACAGCACGTAGCCGATGGCGGGAACGAGCAGCAGTGCGAGCAGCGTCAGCGGCGTCTGTGCACTCAGCACCGGGATCGGCAGCGCACTCATCTCGGCAAACGGCTGGATCGTCGGCGGGCTATCGACCTTCGGAAAGCTCACCCGGTAGGCGTAGCTCGCGAGGCTGGCCGCGAAGAGCGTGATCCCGAGCCCCGTGACGTGCTGCGACAGCGCGAGCGAGACCGTGAGCCAGCCATGCAAGATCCCGATCAACGCGCCGGTGAGCGCGGCGACGGCGACGCCCGCCCACAGCCCGCCGCCTTGGTAGACCGTCAGCCAGCCGGTGAAGGCGCCCGCGACCATGATGCCCTCGATGCCGAGGTTGAGCACGCCGGCGCGCTCGCACAGCAGCACGCCGAGGGTGCCGAAGATCAGCGGCGTCGCGATGCGCAGCACGGCGACCCAGAATGGCACCGTTGAAAGCAGATTGAATGTCTCAGCGAGCATGCGCCGGGCCTCTCGTGAAGACGATGCGGTACTGCGCCAGCATTGCCGCGACCAGCATCGCCAGCAGCGAAACGCTGACGATCACGTCGGCGATGTAGGTCGGCACCGTCACCGCGCGGCTCATGCTGTCGGCGCCGACCAGGATGCCGGCGACGAACACCGCCGCCGCCACCACGCCGAGCGGGTTCAGCGCCGCGAGCATCGCGATCACAATGCCGCTGTAGCCGTAGCCGGGCGACATGTCGAGCGTGACGTAGCCGGTGCGCCCGGCGACTTCGATCGCGCCGGCCAGCCCGGCCAGCGCGCCCGAGAGCAGCGCCACCTTGACCGTCACCCAGCCGACCGGCATGCCGGCGAACGCGGCCGCGCGCGCATTGGCGCCGACGGCGCGAATCTCAAAGCCGGTGGTCGTGAACTTGAGCAGCGCCCACAGCGCGAGAGCAAGCACCAGCGCCCAGACGAGGCCGCTGTGGACGCGGCTGCGCTCCACCAGCTTGCCGAGCTGCAGCGCGTCCTGCAACGCGACGCTCTGCGGCCAGCCCATCGCCGTCGGGTCCTTCATCGGGCCGTCGAGCATCAGGCTCACGAACAGCAGCACGATGAAGTTGAGCAGCAGCGTCGTCACGACCTCGTCGACGCCGAGGCGGCTCTTCATCAGCGCCGGCACCAGCAGCAGCAGCGCGCCGGCCGCGGCGGCGGCGAGCATCATGAGCGGGAACAGCAGCCACGGCGTGAGCGCGAAGCCGCTTCCGCCATGCAGCCCGCCGACCGCGACCGCGGCCAGCGCGCCGAGGTCGAGCTGGCCCTCGGCGCCGATGTTGTAGAGGCGCGCCTTGAACGCCACTGCGGCGGCAAGGCCGGTCAGGATCAGTGGCGTCGCGCGCGTCAACGTCTCGCCCCAGGCGAAGGCCGAGCCGAAGCCGCCTTCGAGCAGCAGCGCATAGGCACGCCCGACCGGCGCGCCGGCCCAGGCGACAAGCAGCGAGCTGACGAGCAGCGTGAACAGGACCGCGCCGAACGGTGCCAGCAACGCCGTGCCGCGCGACGTTTGGGTTCGGCGTTCAAGGCGCATGATCGGCTCGGGGGTGCTTCAATGGCGACGCGTGCAGCATGGCGATCTGAAGAACGCGGCGACCTTCAAAGTCGCGTGCCGAGGGCAGGATGGGCCTTGAGCAATGAGATAGGCATTCGTGGATGCCGCGCCCTAAGCCGCGCTCGCGTGTCAATCGGCCCAGCCGCGCAGGCGCCGCGCGCTGGCGATGTAAGTGGGCGACGGATAGTCGCGACGGTCAGCGGGTAGCGCAAGAGCTGGCAGCAGTGCTTTCTGGAAATTGCTCATCCCGAGCAACAGATCGGCAGCACGAAGTTCCTCGAGCCGGCGGTTGCTGACCTGGACTTCGTAGCTCTCGTTGAACGAGAAAAGATTGGTATCGAATGCGCGATGGTGCAGCGCACACAGCGCGACGCCATTGGTCGTGTCGTCGGTGCTGCCGTCGGCAGCCACGGGGAGGATGTGAGCGGCGTCCACAAGCTTGATCTGAACGCCGCACACAGCGCAGCGCTGGCGATACGCGCTCAGCACGCGCGCGGCAAAGTCGCGTTCACGGTACTTCCGCTTGAGCATTTGCACGATCATGCGCCGCGGCGAAGCCGCCAGCGCGTCGATTTGTGCATCGGTCACGGTATCGAGCGAGTTGACCAGGTCGGGCAGATCGCCCCTGGCAAAGGCTGGTGAGTGCAATGCGGCTTGCGAACGGACGTATTCGATTAGGTACTCCGGACGAAACGCCACCACCGTTTCGCGATTGCCGCGCGTATGGATCGCGAACGAGTGCGTATGCGCCTGCAACAGCGCGCTGCGAGCAACCTGAATCGACGGCGAGGAGGATGCCTGCGCGTCGTGCCGGCGAATGTCGAAGGCCACGAAGACGCGGTAGCCTTCGTTCCACCCGACGAGCAGCGTCTTGCCCTCGGTCTGAACCGTCGGTACGGTACCGGTCAGTTGAATGCGCAGCTCGTTGGCGGGCCGCGCAGCGCCGCCGCCGTGGGTGATGTTCCAGATGAAGACGGTGACGTCGATGTGCGCCGGATCGTCGGCACGGAAGAGTCGCAGCTTGAACGGGTGCTCTGCGCGCAGCAGCAACGCGCTCCATCCGCTGTCCTCGACCGCCGCGAGGATACGCTGGAGCAGTTCAGGCTTTCGGAGCTTTGCTTCCATAAGGTGCGAGACGCTGCTCCACCAGCCGCATCTGCGGCGAATCGACGCCCAGGTCGAACCGAAACATGCTGCCCTTCACGTACTCTTCCGACATCTCGCAGGACATCCAACGACGCATCAAGCATTCGGCCGCGAAACCAGCAGTGTTGGAGCCGGCGAAGGGATCGAAAACCATGTCGCCCGCGTCGGTGAGGAACTTGATGAAGAACTCGGGAAAGGCCGGAGGGAAGCGTGCCGGATGGGTCTTGATTCCCGCCGCACGGCAGCGCTTCTGGTAGGCGCCGTTGGAATCGGTGTTGGCGATTTCAAGCAGGTTCGGCGGAATCGCACCACCGTTGTCCTTCGAGAAGTTGCTCGAAATATCGTGGCCGCTTGGGCGCAGCTTGGCCTTGTAGCCATTGCGCAGCAAACCCTCCATGCTGGCGCTGTAGGGCTTGAGAACGCGCCGGTTGTCGGCCTTAGGGTTCTGGGTCTTGGCGAGCCACCACACCACGTTGACCGAGTCCTTGACGCGTACACGCCGCACATTGACCCACTCGGCGGGTGCTGGCAAACGCGACGGGTTGTAGTGATAAAACTCCTGCGCGAGGAAGAAGCCGAACTCCTTCACCAGCCGCACCAGCAGATCGAACATGTAGATGCTGCGTACAGGGAAGCCGGGCAGATAGGAGCCACCAAGATCGAGGACAAACGAGCCATCATCGGTCAACACGCGCAAGATGTCGGGCGCAAACGAGAGAAACCAATCGACGTATCGGTCCTGATCCTCGTTGCCATATTCCTTCTTGCGCTTGAGTGCGAAGGGCGGAGAGGTTAGAACGAGGTTGATCGAACGGTCCGGCAGATCGCGCAAGAGCGCAATGCTGTCGCCCAGATAGGCGCGGCCCAGTTGGGTTTCGTAGTACGGTTTCCAGCGCGCGGCAAACGCGGGCTGTGGGAGGGCGCTCATAGCGCATTCTAGGCTGGCCGCTTGTGCACGCGTAGTGCTACGCCACGCGCCTGTCCGCCATCGCTAGCCCTAGCGCTGCGAGCGTCCACTCGCCTGTCGGGCGGGCTTCAACGAGGCGACCGCGATTCATCACCGCGATGCGGTCGGCGAGGGCGAAGATCTCGTCCAGGTCTTCCGAGATCAAGAGCACCGCCGCGCCGGCCGCGCAGGCGTCGAGCAACTGCTGGTGCACGTAAGCCACGGCGCCGATATCGAGGCCCCAGGTCGGCTGGTTGGCGACGATCAGGCTGGGGCCTTCGCGCGCGTTCGGGTCACCCATCAGCGCGCGGCCGAGGATCAGCTTTTGCATGTTGCCGCCCGAGAGCGCGCGCGTCGGTGTCTCCAGGCCCGCGGCCTCGGTTCCGCGAACGTCGTAGCGCAGGGCGAGCGTGCGCGCATGTTCGTGCGCAACCGCGCGCCGGATCACGCCCAGGCGCGAGAAGGCGCTCGACGCAAAGCGCTCGAGCACCGCGTTCTCCCATATCGGCAGGTCGCCGACGACGCCCACCGCGTGCCGGTCTTCGGGAATGCGGGCCACGCCCGCGCGCACCCAGGCGCTCGGCTTGGCGGGCAGCGCGGCGCCGTTCACGGCGAGCGTCCCTGCACTCAGCGCGTGCAGGCCGCACAGCACATCGGCCAGCGCGTCCTGCCCGTTGCCGGCCACACCGGCGATGGCGACGACCTCGCCGCCGCGCAATTCGAGCGTTATGGCATCCAGCCTTTTCTCGCCATGGCTGCCGGTGAGGCTTGCGCCGCGCAGCGCGCACACCACTGCGCCCGCAGGCCGCGCCTTGCGCTGCGCCGGCGGCACCGCGCGGCCGACCATTAGCTCGGCGAGCATCGCCTTGTCGGCATCCGCGGCCGGCAGCGTCGCGACCAGCTTGCCCGCGCGCAGCACGGCGATGCGCTGCGAGACGCGCAGCACTTCGTCCAGCTTGTGGCTGATGAAGATCACCGACAGCCCGTCGGCGACGAGCTGCGCGAGGGTCGCGAAGAGCGACTCGCTCTCCTGCGGCGTCAGCACCGCGGTCGGCTCGTCGAGGATCAGGATCTTCGCGCCGCGAAAGAGCGCCTTCAGGATCTCGACGCGCTGGCGCTCGCCGACCGAGAGACTGGCGATGGTGGCGCCCGGATCGACGCCGAGGCCGAAGCGGCGTCCGGTCTCTTCGAGCCGGCGCCGCGCCGCGGCGCGGCGCGAGAGCGGCTGCCACAGCGGCTCGGTGCCGAGCATCACGTTGTCGAGCACCGAGAGGTTGTCGGCCAGCGTGAAGTGCTGGTGGACCATGCCGATGCCGGCCGCGAGCGCCGCCTTCGGGTTGCCCGGCGGCAGCGGCTCGCCGAAGGCCTCGATCGTGCCTTCGTCGGCGACGTAGTGACCGAAGAGGATCGAGACCAGCGTCGACTTGCCGGCCCCGTTCTCGCCCAGCAGCGCCAGCACTTCGCCGCGCGCCAGAGCTAGCGAGATGGCGTCGTTGGCCACGAGGCTGCCGAAGCGCTTGGTGATGCCGCTGAGGCGAAGGACGGTGTCGTTCAATGGCCAGCCTCTGCCTGGTCAGTCATCCCCGCGCAGGCGGGGATCCACGGCGCCACAACGTTCGACATGAGCGGCAGCCGACAGGCGGCGAAGCCGGCTCTTGGATGTCCGCTCGATGGAGGGGTTTAAGCGACATTCGGCTCAGAGGTGAGGGGTTGGGCCACATTGCTTCTCTTAGCAGTAAACAGCCCGACGTGGTAACCGGCCATCCGGAGCACCGTGGCGGCGCGCAAGCTCAAGGTTGCCATAACGAGCACGTTGAACAGAGGCAAGAACATGGCGATGAGGAAGAACTCTCGCCAGAGTGAGGAACTGCCGAGGCTACGCGCCAAGCGCCTAACGCCGTAGATCGCCGAGACAACAGCGCCTAGAGCGAACGGCGCTGCAAGGGGTGTTTCAGGAATGTGAAACGCTGCCGCACCAAGCCAAGCGAACAGACACATATTAATGACACGCCGCCCAAACGCGAGACCGTTCAGGCGAGCGAAGTCATTGGCCTCGCTAAGTGTGGGGCCTGTATGCCCCGCGCCAGCCGTCGGTTTAGGGTCCGTAGCATCGATTGACGGCATGATGAGTGGTCGTGTTGCCTAACGTGCTTTCGCCAGACCGTTCAAGATCATCCCCGCGCAGGCGGGGATCCACGCGGAGCAGCGAGTAGCAGGGCCGCAAGCGAGGTACTGGATCCCCGCCTGCGCGGGGATGACACGAAACGGCGGGGTTGCGCGCGCGTGGATCCCCGCCTGCGCGGGGATGACACGAAGTGGCGGGGTTGCGCGCGCGTGGATCCCCGGTTCGACATCCGCCTCGGCCTCGTTGACATCGAGGCGGGGTTGCGCGCGCGTGGATCCCCGCCTGCGCGGGGATGACCCGAAGCGTGCCGCTTCGTGTCACTTGGCCGTCGGCTTGGGCTGGCTGTCGTCGACCTTGACCGTGAATGTTCCGGCGAGGATGGCCTTTTGCTTGGCCTCGACCTTGGCGACGAGGTCGGCCGGCACCTTCTTCGCGAACGTGCCCAGCGGCGCGAGTTCGCTGCCCTTCCACTTCATGGTCGAGTAGACGCCGAAGTCCTCGGCCTTGAACTTGCCTTCCTTCACCTGCTTGAGCGCGAGGGCTATCGTGGGCTCCATGTTCCACAGCGCCGAGGCGACCACGGTGTCGGGGTACTTGTCCTGCGTGTCGATGACGTTGCCGATGGCGAGCTTGCCCTTCTCCTTGGCCGCGTCGCTGACGCCGAAGCGCTCGGCGTAGAGGATGTCGGCGCCCTTGTCGATCATCGCGAAGGCGGCTTCCTTGGCCTTGGGCGGGTCGAACCAACTGTTGATGAAGGTGACCATGAACTCGACCTTCGGGTTCACCTCCAGCGCGCCGGCCATGAAGGCGTTCATCAGCCGGTTGACCTCGGGAATCGGAAAGCCGCCGACCATGCCGATCTTGTTGCTCTTGGTCATGCCGCCGGCAATCATCCCCGACAGGTAGGCCGGCTCCTGGATGAAGTTGTCGAAGACCGCGAAGTTGGGCTCCTGCGGCTTGCCCGAGCTGCCGAGCAGGAAGCTGACCTTCGGGTAGTCCTTGGCCACCTTGCGCGCCGCCGCCTCGACGGCGAAAGCCTCGCCGACGATGAGCTGGTTGCCCTTCTCGGCGTAGCCGCGCATCACGCGCTCGTAGTCGGCGTTGCTGACGTTCTCGCTGAACACGTATTCGATCTCGCCGCGCGCCTGCGCCGCCTTGAGCGCCTTGTCGATGCGGCTGACCCATTGCTGCTCGACGGGCACGGTGTAGATCGCGGCCACCTTGACCTTGCTTTGCGCCTGCGCCGGGACGGCGGTGGCGGCCAGCGCAGCGGCGACCAGGGTGCCCAGCAGGGCGTGACGGCGGGTGAATGTCATGGAGGCTCCTCGGTGGTGGTTGGGGGTGTGGAGCGATTGTCGCTCCGGCGGGCGCCGCGCAATGCCCGCGAGCCTGGATCGATCATGCAAGACACGTTCCCCCGTTTGTTGATCGCGGCCCACGGGCAGGCTTCTAGAATCGGCACCATGCCCATCGCCGCCGCCATCAGCCTCTCGCCGCTCTCGGCCCTGTCGCCGCTGGACGGGCGCTATGCCAAGCGCGTCGCCGCGCTGCGCCCGCTGCTCTCGGAATTCGGGCTGATGCACCGCCGGGTGCAGGTCGAAGTCGAGTGGTTCATCGCGCTGTCGGACGTCGGGCTAGCGGAGTTCAAGCCGCTCTCCGACGCCGCGCGCGGCATGCTGCGCGGCCTGGTGCTGCGCTTCTCGGAGGCCGACGCGCGCGCGATCAAGGACATCGAGGCGACCACCAACCACGACGTGAAAGCTGTCGAATACTGGCTCAAGGGCCGCTTCGACGGCCCGTCGGAGCCGAACCGCGAACTTGCCGCCGCGGCCGAGTTCGTTCACTTCGCGTGCACCAGCGAAGACATCAACAACACCAGCCACGCGCTGATGCTGCAGCGCGCACGCACGCAGGTGATGCTGCCGGTGCTGGACGACCTGATCGACAGCCTGATCGCCCTCGCCCACGCACTGGCCGATGTGCCGATGCTCAGCCGCACGCACGGCCAGACGGCAAGCCCGACGACGCTCGGCAAGGAAGTTGCCAACGTCGTCGCCCGTCTGCAGCGCGCCCGGGCGCAGATCGCCGGCGTGAAGCTGCTGGCGAAGATGAACGGCGCGGTCGGCAACTACAACGCCCACGTCGCCGCCTATCCGGACGTCGACTGGGAAGCCTTCGCGCGCAAGGTCGTCGAGGAGCAGCTTGGGCTGGCC
>CAIKUF010000142.1 GCA_903830565.1 uncultured bacterium
CAGTGGTCCGCCGCCCGGACTTACCGCGGCTCGCCCGTCGCGGCAGCCTAGAATCCGCCAAGCTCACGAAACCCCATGTCGATACTCGTCATTCATGCACCGCCCCGGGTCAGGCTGCAGGCCGGCAACCCCGGCGGTGCGGACCAAGCGTCGGTGGGTCCACGAGGCGAATACCGTTATGTGCTCAGCGCCGATGGGCTGACCGTCGCCGCGCAGGGCACGGGCGCGCTGGCGCTGCTGCCGCGCGCCGACAGCGTGGCGCTGGTGCTTGCCGATACCGACGTCGCCTGGCACCGCATCACGCTCCCCAAGGCACCCGCCGCCAAACTGCGCGCTGCGCTGGCCGGCACGCTGGAAGAGGCGCTGCTGGCCGACGCCGACAACACGCATCTGGCGCTGGCGCCGCATGCGGTGGCCGGCCAACCGACCTGGGTCGCCGCGGTCGACCGCGCCTGGCTGAATGCCGAGCTTTCCGCGCTCGAGCGGGCCAACGTGTTCGTCGACGTTGTGCTCCCGATCAGTTGGCCGGATGCGCCGACGCGGGGCCGCTTCTTCTACGACGAGGCAGCGCAGGGCGAAGCGCTGATGCTGAGCTGGGCCGATGCCAACGGCGTGGCCGTGCTGCGCCTGCAGGGAAGCCTTGCGCGAAGACTGTTGCCGCAAGCGCTGACCGAGGCCGCGCTGTGGACCGCCACGCCCGCTGCCGCTGCCGCCGCCGAACGCTGGCTGGATGCGCCGGTGGTCGTCGTCTCGATGGCTGAACGCGCGCTGCAGGCGACGCGCTCGCAGTGGAACCTGCGCCAGTTCGATCTCGCGCGGCGCAGCAAGGGCACACGTGCGCTGACCGACGGCCTGCGCGGCCTGCTGAGCCCGGCCTGGCGCCCGCTGCGCTACGGCATCGTGGCCCTGGTCGTGACGCAGGCGATCGGCCTGAACCTGTGGGCCTGGCGGCTGCGTGCTGCGGTCGACGAACGGCGCGCGGCGCAGGTCACGCTGCTGCAAACGACGTTCCCGAACGTGCACGCCGTGCTCGACGCACCGGTACAGATGAAGCGCGAACTCGCGGCGCTGCGCAGCGCCGCCGGCAAACCCGACGACAGCGATCTCGAGCCGCTGCTGCAGGCCGCAGCCTCCGTCTGGCCAGCCGACCTGGCCGCGGTAGAGTCGATCCGCTTCGAGCCCGGCCGCCTCACGCTCGGCGCCTCGAGCTGGAACGCCGGGCAGATCGAGCAGTTCCGGACCCAGCTCCGCCCACGCGGCTTGCAGGTCGAGGCCTCCGAGGGCCGGCTCGTCGTCAGCCGCAGCACAAGCGGCGCGGCCCGTTCATGAACGCACGCACGCTCGCGCTCCCGGCGCCGCTGGCCAACCTGCGGCAGTCGGCCGCGTCGTCGTGGGCCAGTCTTTCGCCGCGCGATCGGCGCATGGCCACGCTCGCCGCCGTCGTTGTCGGCGCCGCGCTGCTCTGGTGGATCGGCATTCAACCCGCCCTGCGCACGATGCGCGACGCTCCGGCATCGCTCGACCGGCTCGACGCCGAGTTGCAACAGATGCAAGTGCTGGCCGCCGAAAGCCGCGCCCTGCGTGCCACCCCGCCCATTGCGCAGGCGCAGGCCGTCGCGGCGCTGCGGGCGGCGACGGCACGTCTGGGCGACAAGGCGCGCATCGTCGTTCAAGGCGACCGCGCGACGATCACCTTGACCGGCGCGGACGGCGAGTCGCTGCGAAGCCTGCTCACCGAAGCGCGCGGCAGCGCCCACGCGCGCCCGGTCGAAGTCCAACTCGTGCG
>CAIKUF010000143.1 GCA_903830565.1 uncultured bacterium
GCGTACCGTCTGGCTTGACGATGGTGACCGGCACGTCGGTCTTCACGCCGCCGAGCTGGTCCAGAAAGTCGATGTGAAAGTAGGTGCGGCGGAACTCGCCGTCGGTGATGCTTTGCAGGCCGACGTCTTCCTGGAACTTCACGATCTCGGTGATCGCACGGTCCTCGACCGCGCGCAGTTGCGCTGGTGTGATCGCGCCCTGCTTGAACTGCTCGCGCGCATCGAGCAGGAACTTGGGCCGCAGGAAGCTGCCGACGTGGTCGGCGCGAAATGGCGGGGTGGTGCGTAGCGTCATGGCAGGCCTCTAGGTTCGCGGGGTTCGCATCCATCATAGCGACACGGATCTGGCGGTACGCCTTCGCGCCGCGCGATGCACCGGTTTTCCCGGGTGACCCGATCGCGCGGGCTTGGCTACATTACATACGCGCACCAGCCGGTTCACCCTACCCAGATCGGAGACACCATGACAACGAAACGCCAACTCTTCAAGCTCACCCTGGGCCTGGCCGCCGCGGCCTGCGCCGCGGCCGCGTCGGCCGCGGACGCGGGGCCGATCAAGATCGGCCTCATCCTTCCGATGACCGGTCAGTCGGCCTCGACCGGCAGCCAGATCGACGCTGCGGTGAAGCTGTGGATGGCGCAGAACGGCGACAAGATCGCCGGCCGCAAGGTCGAGGTCATTCTCAAGGATGACGGCGCCGTACCCGACGCCACCAAGCGCATCGCGCAGGAACTGGTCGTCAACGACAAGGTCACGGTGCTGGCCGGCTTCGGCATCACGCCGACGGCGCTGGCCGCGGCGCCGATCGCGACGCAGAGCAAGACGCCGCTAGTCGTGATGGCGGCGGCGACGTCGAGCATCACCGAGGCCTCGCCGTTCATCGTGCGCACCAGCTTCACGCTGCCGCAGGTCACGATCGCGATCGCCGATTGGGCGGCCAAGAACAAGATCAAGTCGGCAGTGACGCTGGTCAGCGACTACGGGCCCGGCTTCGACGCCGAGAAGTTCTTCGACAGCCAGTTCCGCCTCAACGGCGGCAAGATCGTCGAGAAGCTGCGCACGCCGCTGCGCTCGCCGGACTTCGCGCCGGTGCTGCAAAAGGTGATCGACGCCAAGCCCGACGCGCTGTTCGTGTTCCTGCCCTCGGGCCAGGGCGCGACGTTCATGAAGCAGTTCGCCGAGCGCGGCCTGGACAAGAGCGGCATCCGCCTGATCGCCACCGGCGACGTGACCGACGACGACCAGCTGGGTGGCATGGGCGACGTCGCGCTCGGCGTCGTCAACTCGCACCACTACTCGGCCGCGCACCCCTCGCCGGCGAACAAGAAGTTCGTCGCCGCCTTCGAGGCCGCGAACAAGGGCATGCGCCCGAACTTCATGGCCGTCGCCGGCTACGACGGCATGCGCGTCATCTACAAGGCGCTGGAAGCGACCAAGGGCGAAGGCGGCCAGGCCCTGCTGGACGCGATGAAGGGGCAGGTCTTCGAGAGCCCGCGCGGCCCGGTGCTGATCGACGCGCAGACGCGCGACATCGTGCAGGATGTCTACATCCGCAAGGTCGAGCGCGTGCCGAGCATGGGCAACCAGCTCTACAACGTCGAGTTCGACGTCATCAAGAACGTGAAGGACCCCGGCAAGTCCAAGTGAGCTTCGCGACCCGCGCCGTCGACGCCGGATTGCACCCATGCTGACCCTGCTCTTCGACGGCGTTGCCTACGGCATGCTGCTGTTCATGCTGGCCGTCGGCCTGGCGGTGACGCTGGGGTTGATGAACTTCATCAACCTGGCCCACGGCGCCTTCGCAATGGCCGGCGGCTACGTGACGGTGCTGCTGATGAACCGCGCCGGCGTGCCCTTTCTGTGGTGCTTGCCGATCGCGTTCTTCGGCGTCGGTGCGCTCGGCGCGCTGCTCGAGCGCACGCTGTACCGGCCGATGTACGCCAAGCCCCACCTCGACCAGGTGCTGTTCTCGATCGGCCTCGTCTTCATGGCCGTCACCGCGGTCGACTACGCGGTCGGTTCGATGCAGCAGAACATCCAGGTGCCGGCCTGGCTGCAGGGGCGCTTCGACATCGAGTGGGTCGGCATCGGCAAGTACCGGCTGTTCCTGATCGTCGTCTGCGGCGCGCTCACGCTGACGCTGCAATGGGTGCTGTCGCGCACGCGCTTCGGCAGCCAGTTGCGCGCCTCGGTCGACGACAGTCGCGTTGCCGGCGGCCTGGGCCTGAACGTGAGCCGCATCTTCTTGCTCACCTTCGCCGTCGGCTCCGGCCTGGCGGGCCTGGGCGGTGCGCTTGGTGCCGAGGTGTTGGGGCTGGACCCGGGCTTCCCGCTCAAGTACATGATCTACTTCCTGATCGTCTGCTCGGTCGGCGGAACGACGACGCTCACCGGGCCGCTGCTGGCAGCGCTGCTGCTCGGCATCGCCGACGTGACGGGCAAGTACTACGTGCCCAAGCTCGGCGCCTTCATCGTCTACACGCTGATGATCGTGATCCTGCTCGTGCGGCCGCAGGGACTCTTCGCGCGCGCCGGCGGCGGACGATGACCGCGGCCGAAGGTCTCAAGCACGCGGCGCGCTGGCGCTGGTGGGAGGGCGCGCTGCTGGCCGCGCTGGCGCTGTCATGGGCGCTGCTCCCCAAGCAGGCGCTGCTGCTCAACGAGATCGCCATCCTCGCGCTGTTCGCGCTCTCGCTCGACCTCATCCTCGGCTATGCCGGCGTCGTCTCGCTCGGCCACGCGGCGTTCTTCGGCTTCGGCGCCTACACGGCGGCGCTGTTCGCCAAGCATGTATTCGCCGATCCGCTGACGGGCCTGGCGGTGGCGGTGGCCGCCAGCGCCTTGCTGGGCCTCGCATGCAGCGTGCTGATCCTGCGCGGCTCGGACTTGACGCGGCTGATGGTCACCCTCGGCGTCGCCTCCATCCTCTACGAACTGGCGAACAAGCTCGACTGGCTGACCGGCGGCGCCGACGGCCTGCAGGGCGTCGTCATGGCGCCGCTGCTCACGCCCTTCGGCCGCTTCGAGTTCGACCTCTACGGCCGCACCGCCTACGCCTACTCGGCGGTCGTGCTCGTGCTGTGCCTATTCATCGCGCGCCGGCTCGTCCATTCGCCGTTCGGCTTCTCGCTCCAGGCCTTGCGCGACAACCGGCTGCGCGCGGCGAGCATCGGCCTGGCGGTGAATTTGCGCCTGGTCGCCGTCTACACGGTCGCCGCGGCGATGGCCGGCGCGGCGGGCGCGCTGCTGGCGCAGACGAGCGGCTTCGCGTCGCTCGATGTGTTCGACTTCCACCGCAGCGCAGACGTGCTGCTGGCGCTGGTAATCGGCGGCACGGGTTACCTCTACGGCGGCATCTTCGGCGCGATCGTCTTCAAGCTGCTGCAAGACCTGATCTCGGGCTGGACGCCGCAGTACTGGAACTTCTGGATCGGCCTCTTCCTCGTCGTGCTGGTGCTCGTCGGGCGCGACCGCCTGATCCGTCCGTGGACGTGGTGGCGGAGGCGTGCATGAGCATCGTCCTCGAGACCCATCAGCTCGGCAAGACCTTCGGCGGCATCGTCGCCACCCGAAGCGTCTCGCTGCGCATCGCAAGAGGCGCGCGCCATGCGCTGATCGGGCCGAACGGCGCCGGCAAGACGACACTGATCAACCTCTTGACCGGCGTGCTCGAACCCTCGACGGGCAGCATCGCGCTCGACGGCGCGGACATCACGCGCCTGCCGGTGCACCAGCGCGTGCGGCGTGGCATCGTGCGCACCTTCCAGATCAACCAGCTTTTCAACGAGCTGACGCCGCTGCAGTCGCTGGCGCTCACGGTTTCGCAGCAACTGGGCATCGGCGCGCAGTGGTGGCGCGCGCTCGGCAGCGATGCGCGCGTGGCCGAACAATGCGAGACGCTGCTCGCCCAGTTCCACCTCGGCGACGTGATGGACCGGAAGGTGATCGAACTCGCCTACGGCAAGCGCCGCCTGCTCGAGATCGCCACTGCACTCGCCTGCCAGCCGCGCGTGCTGCTGCTCGACGAACCCGCAGCCGGCGTCCCCGAGGGCGAGCGCGAGGAGATCTTCAGGGCCGTCGGCGCGCTGCCGGACGATGTGTCGGTGCTGCTCATCGAGCACGACATGGACCTCGTGTTCAACTTCGCGCGCCAGGTGACGGTGCTCGTCAACGGCGCCATCTTCGCCGAAGGCGACGTGCTGACGATCTCGAACGACGAGCGCGTGAAGGCGGTCTACCTCGGCCACGGCGAGGGGGCGACGCATGGCTGACCTGCTGCGCGTGCGCGGCCTCACCTCGGGCTACGGCGAAGCGGTGGTCGTGCAGGGCGTGGACCTTGCGCTCGCCGAGGGGCAGTCGCTGGCGCTGCTCGGGCGCAACGGCACCGGCAAGACGACGCTCATCAACACACTGGTCGGGGTGACGCGGCGCCACGCCGGAACGATTGAACTCGCCGGACAAGACATCACCGGCCTGCCCGCGTACCGCCGCGCCGCCGCCGGCATCGGCTGGGTGCCGCAGGAGCGCAACATCTTCAAGTCGCTGACGGTGGCCGAGAACCTGAGCGCCGTCGCCCGCCCGGGGCCGTGGACGCTGGAGCGCGTCTACGCGATGTTCCCGCGCCTGGCCGAGCGCTGCGCGAACATGGGCAACCAGCTCTCCGGCGGCGAGCAGCAGATGCTCGCCGTGGCGCGTGCGCTGGTGCTCAACCCCAAGCTGCTGCTGCTCGACGAGCCGCTCGAAGGGCTGGCGCCGATCATCGTCGAGGAACTGCTGCGCTCGATCGCGCGCGTGGTGCGCGACGAAGGCATGTCGGCCATCATCGTCGAGCAGAACCCGCGCCTGATCCTCCCCATGACGCAGCGCGCCGTCGTCCTCGACCGCGGCAGCGTTGTCCACGAAGGCGCAAGCGCAGCGCTGCTCGCCGATCCGGCACAGCTCGATCGATGGCTGGCGGTGAAGGGTGCCGCCTCGGATCTGGGCCCGTGATCCATGAACCGCATCCACTCTCGGTGCGTCGCACGACGACTCGGCACGACGCCGTGTGAAAGGGCGGGGCGCGTGACCTCAATGCGCCAACAATCATCTGATGCGATATCATCTGATGCAACCTCATCCACCGGGACGACAAGCCATGCGCACCACGCTGGACCTTGACGACGATGTGCTCGCCAGCGCGAAGGAGATCGCTCGGCGAGAGGGCAAGACTGCCGGCCGCGTGCTTTCTGAACTCGCCCGCCGCGCGTTGACGCACGGCGAAGCACCGGCGTCGAGTCCGGATTCGGCTCGCGCGCCTATTGCGGCGCTGGGCTTCAGGCCGTTCGCCGCACGCGGCGCGGTCGTGACCAATGAGCGTATCCGCACGCTGCGCGACGAATGTGAGTACTAAGCTTGTCAAGGCGCGCGAACCGCGCGCCGCCTACGCGCTGCAAGCGCCAACCGCGGCCAAGCCGGCGCGCGCGCTGCTCGACGTCAATGTGCTGATCGCATTGCTTGATGCCGACCACCTGCATCACCGCAGCGCAACGCAGTGGCTGAGCCGGAACATTGCCCCCGGCTGGGCCTCGTGCGCGATCACGCAGAACGGCTGCGTGCGCATCATGGCGCAGCCCGGCTACCCGAACCCGCTGCCGGCGGCGCAGGTCGCGGCGCGCCTGGCCGCGGCGACGCGGACGCAGCACCACCTGTTCGTCGCCTCAAACGTGAGCCTGCTCGACCCCGATCATTTCGACACCGCGCAGTTGCTCGGCCACCGGCAGGTCACCGACGCCTACCTGCTCGGTCTGGCGGTGGCGCACGGCATGCGAGTAGTCACCTTCGACGCCAGCGTCGCGCTGCGCGTTGTGCGCGGCGCCACCGCGGCGCACGTCGTCATTCTTTGACGCGAGTCAGACGCGCTCGACGATCAGCGCAATGCCCTGTCCAACACCGATGCACATCGTGCACAGCGCGTAGCGGCCACCGCTGCGCTGCAACTGGTTGACGGCTGTCGTCACCAGCCGCGCGCCGCTGGCGCCCAGCGGGTGACCGAGCGCGATGGCGCCGCCGTTCGGGTTGACGCGCGGGTCGTCGTCCGAAAGCCCAAGGTCGCGCAGCACGGCCAGGCCCTGCGCGGCGAAGGCCTCGTTGAGTTCGATGACGTCGATTTGCGCCAGCGTCAGGCCGGCCAGCGCCAGCACCTTGCGCGTCGCCGGCGCCGGACCCATGCCCATGAGGCGCGGCGCGACGCCAGCCGTCGCCATCGCGACGATGCGCGCGCGCGGCGTCAGGCCGTGCCTGGCAGCGGCCGCTTCGCTGGCCAGCAGCAGCGCGCATGCGCCGTCGTTGACGCCTGAGGCGTTGCCAGCCGTCACCGTGCCGCCCTCGCGAACGATGGGCTTCAACCTGGCCAGCGCGTCCTGGCTGGTTTCGCGCGGGTGCTCGTCCTTGGCGACGACGAGCGGGTCGCCTTTCTTCTGCGCGATGCTGACCGGAACGATCTCGGCGTCGAAGAAGCCACTTTGCTGCGCGGCGACGGCCTTGGTCTGCGAGGCCAGGGCTATGCGGTCTTGCGCGTCGCGCTCGATGCCGAATTCGGCGGCCACGTTCTCGGCCGTCTCGGGCATCGAGTCGACGCCGTAGAGTTCCTTCATGCGCTTGTTGACGAAGCGCCAGCCTATCGTCGTGTCGTAGACCGCGTTCGTGCGGCTGAAGGCGCTCTCGGCCTTCGGCATCACGAAGGGCGCGCGGCTCATGCTCTCGACGCCGCCGGCAAACATCAGCTCGGCCTCGCCGCACTTGATGGCGCGCGCCGCGGTGCCTACCGCGTCCATGCCCGAGCCGCACAGGCGGTTCAGCGTCGCGCCCGGCACTTCGATCGGCAGGCCGGCCAGCAGGCTGGCCATGCGGGCCACATTGCGGTTGTCCTCGCCGGCCTGGTTGGCGCAGCCGAAAAGGACGTCGCCAACCGCCGCCCAGTCGACCTTGGGGTTGCGCGAGATCAAGGCCTTGAGCGGCAGCGCGGCCAGGTCGTCGGTACGGATGCCGGACAGCGCACCGCCGTAGCGGCCGAAGGGGGTGCGAATGGCGTCGCAGATCAGGGCTTGGGGCATGGCGTCTCCCGATGCGAAGGTGGCTTTCGATTGTGGCCCAAGGTCACGCCACACCCGTCCGCGACTGGCGGCGCAGCTCAAGTTAGGGTACCGATCTGCCGAAGAACAGTTTGAGGCGCTTGCCGTCAGGCGGAGCGCGGACCCTCGGACATTGGCTGATGAAAGACGCTGCGCCCTCCCCCCTCCACGTTGCCGTACAGGATTTGCGCGTCGGGATGTTCATCCATCTCGAAGGCGGGTGGCTCGCGCACCCCTTTCCGCTCAGTCATTTCAAGCTCACTTCGCTCCAGCAGATCGGCGTCATCCGCGCGCTCGGCCTGAAGCGCGTGCGCTGGAGCCCCGAAAAGAGCGATCTCGAAGGGACCTCGGGTGGCTCGGGGCCGGCGCCGCCTGCGCGTGCGGCCGGCGCACCTGCGATAGAAAGGGCCGCAAGGGCAGCCAACGATCGCGCCGTGCCACACGCTGACGCGCGGAGTGCCGCTGCACCACACGCTGATGCGCAGAGTGCCGCTGCACCGCCCGCCGATTCCCGCAGCGCCGCGGCACCACCCGCCAATACCCGAATCGCTGCAGAACCGCAACCGCCCGCGACGGCCGCCGAGCGGCGTCGGCGCGAGGCGCTTGCGGCCCAGCATGAGGCGCTGCGCGTCTGCGAGCGCCAATTCGCCGAGGCTGCGCAAGCCTGCAAGACACTGACCGATCTGATTCAGGCCAAGCCGCAGGTCGCACGCGAACAGTCGGTCTCGCTGTCGCGCGCGCTGGTCACGAAAATGCTCGACCAGGGCGAATCCTGCATTCGCCTGCTGAACGAGGCCGCTGGCGACAAGGCCTCGATGCACGCGATGAACGTCACCGTGCTCTCGCTGCTGCTGGGCAAGGCCATCGGCGTCAGCGAGGTCGAACTGCTCGACCTGGGCGTCGGTGCGATGCTGCACGACATCGGCAAGATGGACGTGCCCGACCGTGTGTGCCACCGCGACGAGCAATTCACGACCTTCGAGACCATGGCCTACCAGGAGCACGTGGCGCACGGCGTGCGCCAGGGGAAGCGGATGGGCCTGGCCGCCGGCGCGCTCGGGGTGATCGAGCAGCACCACGAACACGCCGATGGCACAGGCTTTCCACTGCGTCTCGGCAACGACCGCATGAGCGCTTGCGCACGCATCGTTGCCCTGGTCAATCGCTACGACAACCTGTGCAACCCCCACGCGCCCTCGCGCGCGCTGACGCCGCATGAGGCGCTGTCGCTGATGTACGCGCAGGGGAAGTCCAAGTTCGATGCCCCGATCCTGGGCAGCTTCATCAAGATGATGGGGATTTATCCCCCGGGCTCGGCAGTGCAGCTCACCGACGAGCGCTATGCCATCGTGGTGGCGGTCAACGCGAGCCGTCCGCTGTCGCCGCGGGTGATGGTGCACGACGAGCAGGTGGCGCCCGACAAGGCGCTGGTGCTCGACCTGCAGTCCGTGCCCGAGATCGTCATCCGGCGCAGCGTCAAGCCGCTGACGATGCCCCCCGCCTCGCTCGACTACCTTTCGCCGCGTCCGCGCGTAGCGTATTTCTTCGCCTCCCCGGCCGAGCTGGAGCCACGCGCCCGGCCTTGACTGCGGCCCAGCCCGCCTCGGCGCGGGCCTGTCGGCGCGGGCCTTGCCAGGGCAGTCCATTCGTCCGTAAAGTGCGGGCACCGCCCCGCCTGGGGAAGACGCGGCCGCCGGCCGCCCCGGGCGCCGCGCCGCCGCCACGATGAATCCACTGCATGCCGTTCTGGAGCGCAAGCTCGTCGCGCTCGAACCCTCGCTGGCCGTCGTCCTGCCGGGCGGGCAGCGCCTGGGCAGCGCGCAAGCGCGCGTCACGCTGACGCTGCACGACCTGGCCTCGCTGGGCCATGTGGCGCAAGGCGAGATCGGCCGCGTGGCGCAGGACCACGTGGAAGGCCGGGTCGACTTGGATGGCAGCGTGCGCGACCTGATGGCGGTGGCCACCCAGATGCTCGAGGGCGACCCGACGCTCGCCAGCACCGACCGCGGGCCGCTCGGCTGGTGGCGCGGCATCGCGCGGCGCAGCCGCTCGCTGGCGCAGCATCGTGCGGACGCCGACGCACGCCAGGTGCAGTTCCACTACGACGTGTCGGACGACTTCTATGCCCTCTGGCTCGACCCGCTGCGCGTCTATTCCTGCGCCTACTACCGCGAGGCCGGCATGACGCTGGGCGAGGCGCAGCAGGCCAAGCTCGACCACATCTGCAGGAAGCTGATGTTGCGCGAGGGCGAGCGCTTTCTGGACATCGGCGCCGGCTGGGGCGGCCTGATGCTGTGGGCGGCAGAGCACTATGGCGTGCAGGCACAGGGCATCACGCTGTCGAAGAACCAGCATGCGCATGTCAATCGCGTGATCGACGAGCGCGGCCTGCGCGGCCGGGTGACGATGGAGCTGTGCGACTACCGCCACCTGCCCGAAAGCGAGCCGTTCGACAAGATCGCCTCGATCGGCATGTTCGAGCACGTCGGCCAGGCGCTGCTGCCGGCCTACTTCGGCAAGATCTGGCGCCTGCTCAAGCCGGGCGGCCTTTTGATGAACCACGGCATCACCGCCGGCGGCACGCGCAACGAGCAGCTCGGCGCCGGCATGGGCGACTTCATCGAGCGCTACATCTTCCCCGGCGGCGAACTCGAGCACGTCTCCCATGTGCTTGGCGCGATGAGCGAGGCCGGGCTCGAAGCGCTGGATGTCGAGAACCTGCGCCCGCACTACGCACGCACCTTGTGGGACTGGAGCGACGCCCTCGAGCGCCGGCTCGATGCCGCCCGCACGGTGACGCGCGACAGCGTCGTTCGGGCCTACCGCCTGTACCTGGCGGGCAGCGCGATGTCCTTCGAGTACGGCTGGATCTCGCTCTTTCAGATGCTCGCCGCCAGGCCAAGCCGCCGCGTCGGCGATGGCAGCATGCGCGGTGCACAATCGCAGTACCCCTTCGAGCGGTCCTATATCTACCGGTGACGGCGCAACGATGCTCTACAAGTTCAAGTCCAAGGCCGCTGGCGACGTGATCATGATGGGTCCCGGGGGCGATCAGGTGCTGCGCATCCTCGGCCGCGAACCGGCGCCCAAGGGCATCCTCGAAGTGGCCGACATGGGCGCCGCGATGCGCGCCATCGAAGCTGCGGTGCTGGATGACGAGCAGGCCCGCGAGCAGGCCGAAGCGGAGGCGACCACCGAAGGCAGGATGCTCCCGCCGCGCGACGCGATCACACTGCGCCAGCGCGCCTGGCCGCTGCTGGAGATGATCAAGCGCTCGCAGGCCGCGCGCGCGGACATTGTCTGGGGCGCATAGGGCCGCGTATGTCTGGCAGCGCGACGCGCATCGTCGCCGTGCGACACGGCGAGACGGACTGGAACCGGGCCACGCGCATACAGGGTCACACCGACATCGCACTCAACGAGACCGGGCTCTGGCAAGCGCGCCGGCTCGCCCACGCGCTCGCCGACACCGGCCTCAGCGCCGTCTATGCGAGCGACCTGCAGCGCGCCGTGCAGACCGCGCAAGCGATGGCCCAGCGCGCCGGCCTGCCGGTGACCACCGATCGCGATCTGCGCGAACGCCACTTCGGCGTTTTCGAGGGGCAGACCTTTGCCGAGATCGAACAGCGCTCGCCCGAGCAAGCCCTGCGCTGGCGCCGGCGCGACGCTGACTTCGGTGCCGAAGGCGGCGAAACGCTGGCCGATTTCTATTCCCGCTGCGTGGCCTGCGCGACGCGACTGGCTGCGCGGCATCCGGGCGAGACGATCGCGCTCGTGGCCCACGGCGGCGTGCTCGATTGCCTGTACCGCGCTGCAACGCGCGTGGGCCTGCAGGCCCAGCGCACATGGCAAATCGGCAATGCGAGCATCAACTGGCTGCTCTACAGCGAGCTGGGCTTCACGCTCGTCGGCTGGAACGACGAACTGCACCTCGACCCGGCCGGGCGGGAAGAGGATGGCATCTACGCCGGCGCCGCCGAGGGCGCGGCATGAGGCCTGCGCCGGCGCGAACAGGCGATGCGCTGGGGGCGATCGAGACGCCTGCGCTGATCGTGGACCTGGACGCGCTGGAGCGCAACATCGAGCGCATGGCCGCCTTCGCGCGCGCGCATGGCGTGCGCCTGCGCCCGCATGCGAAGACGCACAAGAGCGCGCACATCGCGCGCCTGCAGATGGCAGCCGGCGCGGTCGGCATCTGCGTGCAGAAGACCTCCGAAGCCGAGGCGCTGGCACAGGCCGGCGTGAGCGATATCTACATCAGCAACGAAGTCGTCGCCGAAGATCGGCTGGCGCGCGTCGCTGCGCTCGCGCGACGAATCCGGCTCTCGATCGCGGTCGACTCGACGCTCGGCATCGACCGCCTCGCGCAGGCCGTGAAGGCCGCCGGCAGCACGCTCGACGTGTTCGTCGAAGTCGACGTCGGGCAGGGCCGTTGCGGCGTCGCGCCCACGCGCGCGGGCAGCCTGGCGCGCATGGTCGTCTCGCACGCCGGGCTTCGCTTTGCAGGGCTGCAGGCCTACCACGGCAGCGCGCAGCACCTGCGACGCAGCGAAGAGCGCGAGGCGGCGATTCGCCACGCCGTCTCGCTCGCCTCGGCGGCGCGCGCGGCGGTGACCTCGGCCGGCGTGGCCTGTCCGCTCGTCACCGGCGCCGGCAGCGGCAGCTACGTGTTCGAGGCCGCCAGTGGCGTCTACGGCGAGCTGCAGGCGGGCTCGTACGTGTTCCTCGACCGCGACTACGCCGACAACCAGCCGACGCCGCACGCCCCTGTGTTCGAGCACGCCCTCTTCGTGCGCTGCCAGGTGATGAGCCGCGGCAGCGCGCACGCGGTGGTCGACGCCGGCCTGAAGGCGCACGCGGTCGACTCCGGCCCGCTGCGCGTGTGGGGGCGCGAACTCGACTTCACCGGCGCCAGCGACGAGCACGGCGTCTTGCGCCCGCGCGAGGGTTCGAGCACCGACGCGCTGCCCGCGCTCGGCGAAGCGGTCTGGCTCGTGCCCGGACACTGCGACCCGACAGTGAACCTGCACGATCACTTCGTCTGCGTTCGCGGCGGACTCGAGCACGGCCGCGTCGAGGCCGTGTGGCCGGTCGACGCCCGCGGCTGCGTCGGCTGAGCTCGCGCGATGGCCGGCGCGATCACACAAGCACACAGCGGCACGGTCGCCCGCGTGACGCTGGTCAACCCGGGCAAGCACAACGCGATCGACGTCGCGATGTGGCGCGATCTGCGCGCCGCGTTCGAGCAGTTGCAGCGCCTGCCCCTGGCCGATGCACCGCTGGCGGTGATCGTCTGCGGCGAGGGAGGGCAGTTTGCATCGGGCGGCGACATCGCCGAATTCGCCGGCTTTCGCTTCGACGAAGCGCGGCTGCACGACTTCCACGAGCACGTCGTCGCCCCGGCACTGCAGGCGATGCTGGACTGCGAGATCCCGCTGCTGGCGCAGATCGAAGGCGCGTGCATCGGCGGCGGGCTGGAGATCGCAGCCTGCTGCGACATTCGCATCGCCGGCAGCTCGTGCCGCTTCGGCGCGCCGATCGCGCGGCTCGGCTTCCCGATGGCGCCGGGCGAACTGCTGCTGCTGAGTCAGATCGTTAGCGCGCCGGTGCTGCGAGAGATGCTGCTCGAATCGCGGCTGCTCGACGCGACGCGCGCGCTCGAGCACGGCCTCGTGCACAGCGTCGTCGCCGACGCCGACGTGGCGGCCCATGTGCTGCACCGCGCCGCGCACATCGCCTCGCTCTCGTCGCAGGCGGCGCGCCAGAACAAGCGCACGCTGCGCCAGATTGCCGCCGGCGGGCCAACGCCGGCCGAGCGCCGCGCCCACTTCAACTACGCCGACAGCGCACAGCACCGCGAGGGCATCGCCGCCTTCCTCCAAAAGCGACCGCCGCACTTTCAGCGCGGTTGACGCACACGCCCTTCCACCCAAGCCATGACCTCGAACCAGAACCTCTTCGTCGCCCTTCGCAAGGGCTTTCCCGCCAATCTCGATGCAATCGCCATCGAAGCCGTCGACGGCCCCGGCGCGGGCCTTTACACCTGGCGCGACATCGAACGCGCGACGGCGATGCTGGCCAACCTGCTGGACTCGCTCGAACTGCCGGCCGGCAGCCGCATCGCCGTGCAGACCGAGAAGTCGGTCGAGGCGCTGCTGCTCTACCTCGCCGTGCTGCGCGCGGGCTACGTCTACCTGCCGCTCAACACCGCCTACCAGGCGGGCGAGATCGAATACTTCGTCGGCAACGCCGAGCCGGCGGTGGTGGTGTGCTCGGGGCGCAATTTTCATTGGGTCTCGAAGATCGCGTTTCGCGCGGGGACGCAGCACGTGTTCACGCTCAACGACGATCGCAGCGGTTCGCTGCTCGCCCGCGCCGCGCAGCATAGCGACCGCCACGAGCCGGCGCAGCGCGCCGCGGGCGACCTGGCCGCGATCCTCTACACCTCGGGCACGACCGGGCGCAGCAAGGGCGCGATGCTAAGCCACGGCAACCTGCTCTCGAACGCGTTGACGCTGCGCGACTACTGGGGCTGGCGCGCGGGCGACGTGCTGATCCACGCGCTGCCGATCTTCCATGTGCACGGCCTCTTCGTCGCCTCGCACGGCGCGCTGCTTTCCGGCAGCAAGATGGTCTGGCTGGCCAGGTTCGAACCCAAGCTCGTGCTCGCCCACCTGCCCGAGGCAACGCTGTTCATGGGCGTGCCGACGCTCTACGTGCGCCTGCTCGCCGAGCCCGGCCTCACGCGCGCGGCCTGCCGCCACATGCGGCTCTTCATCTCCGGCTCGGCGCCGCTGCTGATCGAGACCTTCAACGCGTTTCGCGAGCGCAGCGGGCACACGATTCTCGAACGCTACGGCATGAGCGAGACGGTGATGCTGAGTTCCAACCCGTATCGCGCCGAGGACGGCGAGCGGCGCGGCGGCACGGTGGGCTTCCCGCTGCCCGGCGTCGGCCTGCGCGTCGTCGACGACCAGGGCCGGCCCTGCGCGCGCGGCGAAATCGGGGGCATCGAGGTCACGGGCCCGAATGTCTTCGCGGGCTACTGGCGCATGCCCGAGAAGACGAAGGAGGAATTCACGGCCGATGGCTGGTTCAAGACCGGCGACGTCGGCAAGATCGACGAGCGCGGCACCGTGACCATCATCGGGCGCAGCAAGGACCTCATCATCAGCGGCGGCTTCAACGTCTACCCGGCCGAGATCGAGAGCACGATCAACGCGATGCCGGGGGTGGCCGAAAGCGCCGTCGTCGGCGTGCCGCACCCGGACTTCGGCGAGGCCGTGGTGGCGGTGGTCGTCGCCAAGCCTGGTGCCGCGGTCGATGGCGCGGCGATGACCGCCGCGCTCAAGACGCAGATCGCCAACTTCAAGGTTCCCAAGCGCCTGTTCGTCGTCGACGATCTGCCGCGCAATGCGATGGGCAAGGTGCAGAAGAACCTTCTGCGCGAGCAGCACAAGGGGCTGTTCGGTGACTGAGGCAGCGCAGGGCAACGCGCGCTGCCCGCGCTGCGGCAAGGCGTTTCATTGCGGCGCGCAGGACGCAACCTGCGAATGCGCGCAGGTGCAGATCGACGACGCGCTGCGTGCCGAACTGCAGCAGCGATACGTGGGCTGCTTCTGCGTGGCCTGCCTGCGCGCGCTGCAGGCCGCGGGCAACGCGGCCTGACCGACCTACATGCGTCGCTGCGGCGTGATCGGCGCCGCGCGCAGCTCGGCCGCCATGCGCGAGGCCTGCGGCCCCGCGTGGGCGAAGTACTTTTTCAGCCCCTGGCACAGGTAGTTCAGCCCCGGCTCGCCATCCGGCGTGCGCAGGACGCGGCTTGACCATCGTGTGAAAGCGCCGCACGGCGCGGTCGCCCAGCCATTGCGGGGCGTGGTACTTGTCGATCGGTTCGCTGGGCTCGGCGGTCGGTGGGGTCACGATGGCCTGATGGTCGCGGTCTTCAGGCGCCAATGATCGCGCATCGGCAATACCCGACCCAGGCCGCAGTGATCAGTACTTCACGCGCGCAAAGTAGGTCTTCTGCGCCGCGTCGCGGGCCTGGCCGAGCGTGCGGATGCCCTTCTCGGCGAGCAGCGGGATCATGCGCAGGAACACCTCGGCCGTCACCATCGCGTCGCCGAGCGCGTCGTGCCGGCCGAGCACCGCAACGTCGAAGCGCGCGGCGATGTCCTCCAGCCGGTGCGATTCCTGATTCGGGTGCACGACCGCCGACAGCAGCAGCGTGTCGAGCACCGGCTGACTGAAGGCGACGCCGGTCGCGGCCTCCTTCAACTGCAGGAAGCGCATGTCGAACGCGGCGTTGTGGGCGACGAGCACGGTATCGCGCGCGAACGCTTGGAAGGCCGGCAGCACGGCGCCGATGCCTGGCTTGCCGGCCACCATGTCGTCGGTGATGCCGTGGATCGGAATCGACGCCGCGGAGATCGGTCGATCCGGGTCGACGAGCTGCTCGAACGACTCGTGCCGCCGCAGCTTGCCGGCGACGATGCGCGCGGCGCCGATCTGGATGATCTCGTCGCCCGCGGAAGGGTCCAGGCCCGTCGTCTCGGTATCGAACACCGTATAGGTCAGATCGGCGAGCACGCTGTCGGCGAGTTCATCGGCCTGGGCCGAGGTCTTGAAGAGATCGAAGTCGTAGTACTCCGGCCGGCCCGCGCCCTGTGCTTGCGGCGAGACGGCCCACTCCTCCTGCACGCTGGCCAGGGGGAGCAGGAAGCGGAAGAACGCCTCGTGGCGCACGCGCTCGCGCTCGAACCAGAACGCGCCGCCGTGGCGCTCGACGACGTCGCGCACGGTCAGCGCGCTGCTGTCGGTGCCGACCTTGAGCGGGTCGGTCTCCCAGCTCATCACGGTCTCGGTGCTCATCGCCTGGCCGGCCCAGACGAGATCGAGGTGGGCGCGCTCGTTGCCGGCGCCGCGAAGGCGAAGCTGCACGCGCCGCACTTCGTATTCCTCGACCAGCCGGCCCGCCAGTGCGGCCAGCGCCTGCAGCAGCGAATAGCTGTCGACACGCAGCCACAGCGAGGCGTCGATGTCGGCGGCGGCGGCCGCGCAGCCATACAGCGCTTCGATGCGCCGCAGCGCCGCCGAGACAAGGTCCGCGCCGAGCATGTCTTCCAGCGGCCAGCGCGTCTTCTGCGTCTGCACGGTGTGGCTGGCCAGACTCTGGATGCGCTGACTCATCGCCCGCACCTCGTCGCGAATCACGGCGTGAAAGCGCTCGCGCGTCTCGGCGTCGACGTCGTCGTAGTCGAGCATCTCCACGGCCGCCTGCAGATTCCCCAGAGACGCCCGACTGCCTTCGGTCAGGCCGTGCAGCAACTGGTCGCGCAAAGACTCGTCGGCAAAATCGCGCGTGATGTTGTCGAGCATCAGAACGAACCCGTTCACGGAGGCCTCGGAGTCGATCGCACGCACCGGCGCCAGTTGCACGCGCAGCAGTTGCCCGCCCGGCGTGCTGGTGACGAACTGCGCGGAGGGGTTGGCCGAACCGCCGAGCACGCGCTGGTGCACCGTCTCGAGCGCATGCGCGACCAGCTTGGCGTCGAGCACGGCGTAGATCGAGCGCCCGAGGCCGATCAGTTCGGCGCCGCCCGCCAGCGACGGCGACTGCGAGAGCGCGCGGAACTGTGCCCGGGCGCGGCTGTTGTAGAGGAGGATGCGCCCGTCGAGATTGCAGACGACGACGCTTTGTGTCAGCTCCGACATCAGCGCCGCGAGGCGGCTGCGTTCCTGCTCGATCTCGCGGCTGGCGTCGCTGACCTGGCGACCGATGTCGGCCTTGAGCTCGCCGCGCTCGCGAGCGAGAGCGTTGATCGTCCGCGCCAGGGCGCGGTTGTCGGCACTTCCAGCGGCAGCGATCTCGCGCGGGGCGCCGCCGCCGAGAACGATCTGCGCCTGCTCAACGAGGCGCGCCGGAGCCAGCACGAAGCGCAGCCATGCCCAGCGCAGCGCAGCACCCAGCGCACCGGCAAAGACGAGCCACACGAGCAGGACCAAGGCCAGACGCGATTCAACGATTGCGTAGATCGCCTCACGCTGCGCCGCCGAAAGCGTGAGGGCGACGACCGCGCTCGCAGCGATCGTCCACAGCGCGATCAGCGCTGCGGGCAGCAGCGCCGCAGTGGCCTCGCGCCAGGCGCCCCTCATTCGGCAGGCTCCAGCAACGCGCGCACACGCGCCGCGAGGTCCTTGGTCGAGAAGGGCTTGGTGACGTAGTCGTTCGCGCCCAGAGCCATGCCCTTGGCGATGTCGGTCTCGCGCCCCTTGGCGGTCACCAGCACGATCTTCATGCCAGAGAGCGCCTCGTTGGAACGCGCTTCCTGACAGACGTCGAAGCCGCTCTTGCCAGGCATCATCACGTCGAGCAGCACGAGCGCCGGCCGCTCGCGGGCGATGACTGCCAGTGCCTCGTTGCCGTCGCGCGCCAGCAGCACCTCGTAGCCCTCGCGCTTCATCAGGAACTCGAGCGAGACCAGGATGTTCGGTTCGTCATCGGCGATCAGTATCTTGTGAGGCATCGCTTGTCTCCATCGTTTCTTGTTCGTGCCACGGCAGCATGAAGCCGAAGCAAGCGCCGCGCCCCGGGTCCGAGCGCACCCACATGCAGCCCCCGAGTTGTTCGACGATACGACGACTGATCGGCAGGCCCAAGCCCGTGCCCTGCGGGCGGTTGAGCGCGTCGCCGCCCTGGCGGAACTTGTCGAACACGAGTTCCTGCTGCGCATACGGCACGCCCGGGCCGTTGTCCTGAACTTCGATGTTGGCACCGGCATCGTCGGTGAGCAGCCGGATCTCGACCCTGCCCCTTCCTTGCGGAACGAACTTGGCCGCGTTGGACAGCAGGTTGAGCAGCACCTGCATCAGGCGGTCGGGGTCGGAGCGCAGCGTGCGCGTCTGCGGTGGCGCTTGAAGCGACACCGTCGCGCCGCGCTCGCGGAACATCTCGCTCGTGGTCTGCACGGCCTGGTTCAGCAGCGCGCAAAGGTCGACCTCGATGCTCCGCCATTCGGCTTGGCCGGACTCGATCTTCGCCATGTCCAGCACCTGGTTCACGAGGCGCGTTAGGCGCTCGGTCTCGCCGACGACGATGGCGAGGAATTTCTGCCGCTGTGCCGCATCCATGGCGGAATCGTCCAGCATCAGTTCGCTCAGCGTGCGGATCGAGGTCAGCGGCGTTCGCAACTCGTGCGTGACCGACGACACGAAGTCGTCCTTCATGCGGTCCAGACTCTTGAGCTGTTCGTTGGCGGCGCGCAGGTCGTTCGTCGCGGTCTCGAGCGAGCGCGACTTCTCCTCCAGCGCATGCGAATAGGCGCGCAACTGCGACGCTTCGTCGAGGATGCGCATCACGTCGTCCATCGCGAGCTTCTCTTCCTCGACCACTGACGCCACCATCACCCGCGCCGACGCGCTGCCGATCGCGCCCGCGAGCTGCGTCTCGACGAACTGCACGAGCTGGGCGTCCGGCGTGATCTGCTCGATGCGCGCCGCGCCGGCCCGCTGCGCATAGTCGGAGAACACGCGTTGCGCGGTGTCACGACCGAGGAAGCGACCGCAGAGCTTGAGCAGATCGGCGACCTTGGCGCGGCCGCGCCAGAACACGGGCCCGCCGCCGGACGCGGTCGCTGAGGCCTGCTCGAACACGTCGACGAACAGCAGCGCCTGGCTTGCCTCGCGAGCCGACGGCCGGCGCCACAGCGACACCGCCACGTACAGCCCGGCGTTGGCGAGCAGACTCCAGAACAGCGAGTGCGTCAGGCCGTCCAGGCCCGTCAATCCGAGCAACTGCTCGGGCTTCAAGAACTCGATGCCGAACGGACCGTGGTGCAGGAAGGCATCCGGCCACCAGCCGGACTTCGCGATCGAAGGCAGCATCAGCGTGTAGGCCCAGAGCGCGAAGCCCGCGCCGAGCCCGGCCAGCGCCCCGGCCCGCGTGCCACCCTTCCAGTACATGCCGCCGAGGAGTGCCGGCGCGAACTGAGCCACTGCGGCAAAGCTGATGAGCCCGATACTGACCAGCGCATACGCCTCGCCAGCAACGCGAAAGTACACGTAGCCAAGCAGGAGCAAGGCAACGATCACGGCGCGCCGCACGGCAAGCAGCACGCCACCGACGTGGCGGCCGCTGGCGGCGCCGAAGCTGCGCGAGTGCAGCAGCCACGGCATCACGAGATCGTTGCAGACCATGGTCGCGATCGCGATGGCCTCGACGATGACCATCCCGGTGGCTGCCGAAAGCCCGCCGATGAAGGCCGCCAGCGCGAGCGCGTTCTGGCCGGCGGCGAGCGGCAGCGAAAGGACAAAGGTCTCGGGGTTCTCTCTGCTGCCGGCGAAATGCAACAGGCCGCCGAACGCGATGGGAAGCACGAAGAGGTTGATCAGCAGCAGGTAGAGCGGGAACACCCAGGCCGCGCGCGACAGGTGCCTCTCGTCGACGTTCTCGACCACCATCATCTGGAACTGGCGGGGCAGAAAGATCACCGAGAGCATCGCGAGCAGGATTTGCGTGAACCACTGTGCGTAGGCGAACGGCGAGCCTTGCTCCAGACGCAGCAGCCTGGCCAGCGCAGGCACCTCGCGAACGCGGGCGAAAATGTCGGCCGGGCCGTCGAACATGCCCCAGGTCACGAAGGCGCCGACGGCCAGGAAGGCGATCAGCTTGATCACCGACTCGACCGCGATGGCTGCCACCATGCCCTCGTGGCGCTCGGTGGTATCGAGGTGGCGGGTGCCGAACGCGACCGTGAAGCCAGCCAATGCGAGTGCGAGATAGAGCGTGCTGTCGAGCCACCACGCACCGGCCGGCGCCGGCGGCGCGCCCGGCGGCGTCGTCAGCACGGCGAAGCCGCTGGCGATGGCCTTCAGTTGCAACGCGACGTAGGGCAGGATGCCGACCACCGCGATCAGCGTCACCAGCGCCGCCAGCAGGCGGCTCTTGCCGTAGCGGCTGGCGATGAAGTCGGCGATGGAGGTGATGCGGTAGGTGCGCGAGATGCGGATCATCTTGCGCACGACCATCCACGCCAGCACCATCGCGAGGGTCGGACCGAAGTAGATCGGCAGGAACCAGATGCCCGACGACGCTGCGCGCCCGATGCTTCCGAAATAGGTCCACGCGGTGCAGTACACCCCCATCGAGAGCGCATAGATCCACGCGTTGCCGATCACGGAGCGGCCCTGTTGCGCGCGCCGGTCGCCGAAGTAGGCGACACCGAACAGCAGCAACAGGTAGGCGAACGACGTGCCGACGACCAGCGTGACGGAAAACATGCGTCGTCCCGGTCACGCCTCGCGATGCTCTGTGATCCAGGCCAGGGTCGCGATCAGGGCGGCCCAGCCGATGAACAGTGCTGCCGGCAGCAACGGAAGGCCGAGCACGGTGATGTCGCGATCCCACAAGCCGAGCAGCGGAAAGCTGAGCAGCAACCAGCCGAGCACGAACAAGGCCAGGAGGCGATGCGCGACGAGGCCTTCGAACATGGCGGTCTCCTTGGCGCGCTCTAGGCGGCGCGCGTCAGTACATGCGCTGCATTCTGACCGATACGCGCGTCGGCGTGCGACGACCGACTCGGGCGTCATTCCGTGTCGGCTTCGTCAGGTCGTGCCGCGGATCGGGCGCGGCGAGCGTGACCGAGCCGGCTCCGCCGTTCGGCGTCGACGCGCAACACATGTGACCATCGCCGTCGGTTCGCGCGAGCAGGCTCGGCGAGTGCGCATTGCGCCCGTTCAATCGGGCGCTGCGCGGAGATATGCGACGCTCAGCCGTCCTGGCGTTCGTGCCGGTCGGCTGCCGCGAACAGGTCGGCTGCGAAGCGGGGGTCCGTCGCCCGAACCTTCTCGGCCCAGGCGCGTAGCTCGCAAGCCTCGTGCACGCGGTCGCGTATGGGAGGCGCCGCGACCGGGCGTGACCCGAGAAAGCGCAAAGCCGCGTGGAACCAGGGCAGCAAGCGCGATGGACCTGGCGGCGTGGCGAAGCCAGGGAAGCGGCTGAGGTGAACGGTGATGTAGGTCACGATGAGTTCCTAGCCCTGAGGCGAATCCATCCAGCGCAGCACGCGCTGGCAACTCGGTACAGCGGTTCAGTGCCTGACGTCGCGGCGGATGGCGGCCCGCAGCGCTTCGGCAAATTCGGGCTGGCATTCGAAGCGGTGTGCAAGCCTGCTCAGTTCGCTGTTCGCACGTGCCTGGCCGGACTCTTCAAGTGCGCGCCACACCGAATGTCCGAAACGTGAAACCCGGCCCGCATCCAGATGCAGCCACGGCATGGCCACCAGTCTGGCGATCCATTGCGGTCTACGCGAGAGAGCGACCTGAGGCGCGGTAAGGACGTTTGCAAAGGTAATGGACATCAAGAATCTCCTGTGTGGCAGCCCCGGCACTGTGGTTCCGGATGCAGTTACACTAGGGTTTTCCCTAGGTTGATGCAAATTCAGAGTCTGAATCCGGCCATTCGGGCTGTGAATGGACTGTGATTCATGAGCCGCCACCGATGAACTTCCGCACCCTGGACCTGAATCTGCTGCGCGTTTTCGATGTCGTGATGACAGAGTGCCGCGTCACACGCGCCGCCGAACGGCTGGCCATGACCCAGCCCGCGGTGAGCAATGCGCTGCGCCGACTGCGCGAGGCGACAGGCGAAGAACTGTTCATTCCATGCCTATCCGGTTGCTTGCCAAATGACCTGACTCGGACTATCTTCGGGCTGTGGATCCGCGCGGCTTTCCGACCACCCTGCCAGAATTCCAGCGTGTCTTCCCCAGCGACGCTGCCTGCGCCGCCTATCTGGAAAA
>CAIKUF010000144.1 GCA_903830565.1 uncultured bacterium
GGGCGCGCCGGCCTTCCTCGGCATCCCGGGCGAGTTCGCCGGCCAGGTCTTTTCGGCCAACGAGTTCCTGACCCGCGTGAACCTGATGGGGGGCGACCAGTTCCCCTACCTCGACACGCCGATCGGCATGGGCGACAGCGTGGTCGTGATCGGCGCCGGCAACACCGCGATGGACTGCCTGCGTGTCGCCAAACGCCTGGGCGCGGGCACGGTGCGCTGCGTCTACCGCCGCTCCGAAGCCGAGGCGCCGGCGCGCATCGAGGAACTGCGTCACGCGAAGGAAGAAGGCATCGAGTTCCGCTTCCTGCACGCGCCGGTGGAGATCAAGCTGAGCGAGGCCAACGACGTGTGCGGCATCCGCGTGCAGAAGATGGCCCTCGGCGAACCCGATGCGCGCGGCCGGCGCTCGCCGGTGCCGCTGGACGAGTTCGTCGAGTGGGAGTGCGACACCGTCATCTACGCGCTGGGCACCAAGGCCAACCCGATCGTCTCGCAGGCGACCAAGGGCCTGGCGCTGAGCAAGTGGGGCTACATCGTCGCCGACGACGAGACGCAAGCGACGAACCTGCCCGGCCTCTTCGCCGGCGGCGACATCGTGACCGGCGGCGCGACGGTGATCCTCGCGATGGCCGCGGGCCGCCGCGGCGCGAAGGCCATCGGCACCTATCTGCAGCAGGGGCGCGGCAAGTGGCCGGTGACGGTCGAGGACGTGGCCGCGTTCGTTCCACCGCAGCCACTCTAAGGTCGGGCCCATGCAGTGCCCGAAGTGCCACCGGCCGCTCGACGACGATGGCGAGGGCGCTTACATCTGCTGCGCCGGGGCCAGCCTGCAGTGGCGCTGCACGAAGTGCGCGAAGGTCAGCGAGGGCTTCGCGTTTCCCTACGGAGCCTGCCCACATTGCGGCGGCACGCTGGAGTTGCAGGACGCCCGCCGCGCCGAGCAGGCGGCGACGCTGGCCGGCATCCGCATGGCGTTCGAGATCGAGCTCGGCGGGCGCGCCTTCTACCAGCGCGCCGCGGCTGACAGCGATGACGCTGCGCTGCGCGAGCTCTTCGGCCGCTTCGCCCTGATGGAGGGCGAGCACATGGAGACGCTCTCGCGCCGCTATCACATCGACGTGCCGGCGCCTTCGCCGACCTTCCGCATCGAGCTGGCGGCGATCTTCGGCGATGTCGAGAGCCGCCCGCAGGACCCGGCGAACCTGTTTCGCATCGCCGTCGCACTCGAAAAGCGCGCCGCCGACTTCTTCACCGAGCGCGCGGCGCAGGCGACGGCCGGCTCGGCGGAGGCGAACCTCTATCGCGAGCTGGCGGCCGAGGAGCGCGAGCACGCCGACACGTTGCAGACCGAGTACGCGCGCTGGCGAGCCGGCAAACCAGGCGTGTTCAGCAGCGATCTGCTGCGTGCGCAAGCGCAGCCTGCCGCCGATGCAACGAGCCGCGTCAACGCCGCCGCATTGCTGCTCGAAGGCCACGCCGCCGAGCACATCGCGCTGTGCTGCGGTGCGCAGAGCATGAGCTATGGCGAGCTGCGCGGCAGCGTCGCGCGCGCAGCCTCGGTCTGGCGCGCCCGCGGCGTCAAGCCGGGCGACCGCATCGCGATCAAGCTGAGCGACGGCTTCGACTGGATCAGCGGCTTCCTCGGCGCGATGTGGGCCGGCGCCGTCGCGGTGGCGGTGAACCCGCACATCCCCGAGGCCGAGTGGCACTACATCCTTGACGAAGCCGGGTTCAGTGCGATCCTTGCCGAGTCGGCGAACGACACGCCGTCGCCCTGGCGCACGCGCGTACTGCTGCTCGCCGACTGGCAACGCGCGCTGGCGCAGGCCGCGCCCAGCGACGCCGAGGCTATGGACCCCGACGCGCCGGCGTTCTGGTGTCACTCGTCGGGGACGTCGGGCAAGCCCAAGGCCGTCGTGCACGCGCACCGCTTCGCGCGCCAGATCGAACAGGTCTCGCGCGACGGAATCGGCGTTCGCGGCGACGACAAGCTCTTCGCAAGCTCCAAGCTCTTCTTCGCCTACCCGCAGACGAACAGCTTGTACGCCGGCCTCAAGCTCGGCGCGACGATCGTCGTCGACCCGCAGTGGCCCTCGGCGCAGAGCGTCGTCGCCATCGTCGAGGCACAGCACCCGAGCGTGCTCTTCTGCGTGCCGTCGCTGTACCGCAACCTTGTGAACGACGGCCTGGCACCGCGCATCGCGGCAGCCGGCGTGCGCCTCTGCGTGTCGGCCGGCGAAGCGCTGCCGGCGAGCCTGCGCGAGGTCTGGCGCGCGCAGACGGGCCTTGCGATCGTCAACGGCTATGGCGCCTCCGAGACGCTTTCGCTGATGATGCTCGACCGCGGTGACGCGCAAAGCTTCACGCCGTCGCCCGGCGTCGACATCCTGCCCCTGGACGAAGTCGCCGCGGGCGCGCCGACGCGCATCTGCATCCGCGCGCCGACGCTCGCGCTCGGCTACCTCGACCGCCCGCAGGCGCAGGCCGAGGCCTTCCGCGACGGGGCGTTCTGCCCGGCCGACCTCTTCGTGCGCAACGAAGCCGGTGGCTGGCGCTTCGCGGGGCGCGAGGATTCACTCGTCAAGATCCGCGGCCGCTGGGTCAACCTGGTCGAGCTCGAAGAGCGCTTGTCGTCGCAGTCGCCCGGCGTCCTGGAGGCGGCGGCGGTGTGCGTGCCCGATGCCGACGGCGTCGACGCGGTCGCGTTCTTCTTCGTCGCCAACGACGACGCCGCTGCCAGAGCCGCGCTCGCCGCCTGCGCCGAGACCTTGCCGCACTACCAGCGACCGAGCTGGCTGCACCCGGTGACCCTGCTGCCGCGCACGCCGACCGGCAAGCTGCTGCGGCGCAAGCTGCAGGAGCTGCACCGCACGCTGGAGTGAGGTCGTGACGCGATCCGTCGTCACGCAACGCATCGGCCGCGTGCTCGTGGCGACGCTCTCAAAGCCGCCGGTCAACGCGATCGAAGACGACTTGCTTTCGCAGTTAGGTGCGGCGCTCGATGTCGCGATCGCAGACGACGGCATCGGCGTGCTCCACCTCCGCAGCGAGCAGCGCGTGTTCTGCGCCGGCGCCGACCTCGCGCTGATGCGCGAGTGCTTCAGCGCGCCGCAGGGCCCGGACGCGATGACGGGCGTCGTGCGCCGCATGCAGCACTTGTTCGCGCGCCTCGAAGCCGCGCCGCTGGTGACGCTGGCCGAGATCGGCGCCGCTGCGCTCGGCGGCGGCCTCGAGCTTGCGCTGGCGTGCGACCTGCGCGTCGCCGCGCTCGATGCCACGCTCGGCCTGCCCGAAGCCGCGCTCGGCCTGCTTCCCGGCGCAGGCGGAACACAGCGCCTGACGCGCCTGTGCGGCCCGGGCATCGCCAGACGGCTGATCCTCGGCGCCGAAGTGTTGACGGGCGCACAGGCGCAGGAGCTCGGCATCGTGCAGTGGGCCCGGCCGCAGGGCGAACTTGCCGCATGGACGCGCGAGCTCGCCGCGCGCTACGCCGCCGCGCCCAAGGCCGCGCTGGCCGCCAACAAGCGCTGCATCGCGGCCCAGGCCGACCCCGAACGCGACGGCTTCGCCGAAGAAATTGCCGAGACCCGGATGCTCTACGACCACCCCGAGACGCGCCTCAAGGTGACCGAGTTCCTGGCTCGCAGCGCGTCGCGCAAACCCAAGGAGATGAGATGAGCATGAAAGACAAGATCGCCGTCGTCACCGGCGCCGCGTCGGGCATCGGCCGGGCCACGGCGCAGGTGCTGGCCGAGGCCGGCGCAAAGGTCGTCGTCGCCGACATCGACCAGGCCAAGGGCGAGGCCGCCGCGGCCTCGCTGCGCGAGAGCGGACTGCAAGCCAGCTTTCTCGCCGTCGACCTGACGAGCGAAGCGTCGATCACCGGCTTTGCGGCCGCGGTCAGCGCGCAGTTCGGCGCCGTCGACATCCTCGTCAACGGCGCCGGCTGGGGCCACACGCTGCCGTTCTGGGAAGGCACGCCGGAGCTGTGGACGAAGCTGATCGCACTCAACTTCGTCGGCCCGATGCAGCTCACCAAGGCCCTGGTGCCGGCGATGATCGAGCGCCGCAGCGGCCGCATCGTCAATATCGCCAGCGACGCCGGGCGCGTGGGCAGCATGGGCGAGACGGTGTACTCGGGCGCCAAGGGCGGCCTGATCGCGTTCACCAAGTCGCTCGCCCGCGAGACCGCGCGCTACGGCATCACCGTCAACTGCGTCTGCCCGGGGCCGACCGAGACGCCGCTCCTGTTCGCCGTGCCCGAGAAGATTCTCGACGCGTTCAAGAAGGCGATCCCGATGCGCCGCTTCGCCAAGCCCGAGGAGATCGCCGGCGCGGTGGCCTACTTTGCCGGCGACGGCGCCGCCTACGTGACCGGGCAGGTGCTCAGCGTCAGCGGCGGGCTGACGATGGCCGGATGATTTCCTAACGACCAAACACTACATCAGGAGAGAAACGATGAAACGCCTTCAACTCGCCGGCTATCAGGCCACGCACTTCGGCTATTCGGTCGCGGGCAAGGTCGCGACGATCACGCTCAACCGCCCCGACCGCAAGAACCCGCTGACCTTCGACTCCTACGGCGAGCTGCGCGACCTGTTCCGCGAGATGGTCTACGCGACCGACATCAAGGCGATCGTGTTCACCGGCGCCGGCGGCAACTTCTGCTCCGGCGGCGACGTGCACGAGATCATCGGCCCGCTGGTGGCGATGAAGATGCCCGAGCTGCTCGAATTCACGCGCATGACCGGCGACCTCGTGAAGGCGATGCGCGCCTGCCCGCAGCCCATCGTCGCCGCGATCGACGGCGTATGCACAGGTGCCGGCGCGATGATCGCCTGCGGCTCCGACATGCGCCTTTCGACCGCACGCAGCAAGCTCGCCTTCCTGTTCGTTCGCGTCGGCCTGGCCGGCGCCGACATGGGCGCGTGCACGCTGCTGCCGCGGCTGATCGGCCTCTCGCGCGCGTCGGACCTGCTCTTCACCGGCCGCGTCGTCGGCGGCGAGGAGGCAGCGAGCTTCGGCTTCTACAACCGCCTGGTCGAGCCCGACCTGCTGCTGACCGAAGCGCAGACGCTGGCAACAAGCCTCGCCGAAGGCCCGACCTTCGGCCATGCGATGACCAAGACCATGCTCTGGCAGGAGTGGAACTCGGGCCTGGGCGAGAGCATCGAGGCCGAGGCGCAGGCGCAGGCGATCTGCATGCAGACGCAGGACTTCGAGCGCGCCTACCATGCCTTCGCAGCCAAGCAAAAGCCCGTCTTCGAAGGCAACTGAACCCGACCGCAGGAGCAAGCTCATGAGCAGCGAAGCCAAGCCCGCAGCTACCGTCCGTGCGCTGAAGCAGGAAGACCTCGACGCCGTCGTCGCGATCGACGAAGCCATCGAGGGCCGGGTGCGCCGGGCCTACTTCCAGCGCCGTTTGACCGCCGCGCTGAAGGAACCCGCGCTGCACGTGCAACTCGCGGCCGTCGACACCAATGGCCTGGCCGGCTACATCCTGGCCCGACGCACTTTCGGCGAATTCGGCCGGCCGCTGCCCGGCCTGCGCCTGGAGGCGGTGGGCGTGAGCCCGAGCCGCCGCGGGCACGGCATCGGCCGCCAGCTCATGGACGCGCTGGCGAGCTACGCAAAGCGCCACGGCCTGACCGAGCTGCGCACGACCGCGGCCTGGAACGGCCACGCGATGGTGCGCTGGCTGGAGGCGATGGACTTCACATTGGCGCCGAACCAGGTTGTCGACTGCGCCGTCGGCGACGGCTACCAGGCCGAGCGCGGCGACGCGCTGGACCTACCCGCCAGCGCCGTTGCGAGCAGCGAGATCGACTACGGCACGCCCGAGGGCAACGACTTCGAACGCGTGGCCAGCGCGCAGCCCGATGTGCGCGCGATGCACGCGCGGGACCTGCCGCAGATCGTTCGCATCGACCGCGAGATCACCGGCCGCGACCGCGAGGCCTACATCGCCGGCAAGCTCGGCGAAGCGATGGACGACTCCGCAATTCGCGTCTCGCTGACCGCGAGCGTGGACGGCGCCATCGTCGGCTACCTGATGGCGCGCGCCGACCTCGGCGACTTCGGCCGCACCGA
>CAIKUF010000145.1 GCA_903830565.1 uncultured bacterium
CGGCGCGGCTTGCCGTTGATCATGTACGGTCCGTCCATCAGCTTGAGCATGCGCTCGCCGTTGAACGGCGTGCCGGTGTGGCGCCAGGCCTCGTCGACGAGGTTGGTCGGGTGCAGGTGGGTGTCGATGATCATTGCGCTGACTCCGGGTTCAGGCGGCCACGGGGGTGGCCAGGCGCTCGCGAGCTTCGGCCACCGAGCGCGGCGGCGCCGTTGGCGCGAGGCCGATCATCCGCGCGACGTTGTTGCCGAGGTAGTCTTCGAGCGAATCCTCGTCGAGGTTCAGCCCTTGCGGCGGCTCGTGGCACAGCACCTCGAGCAGGCGCAGCCACATGCCCGGTTCGTTGGGCGGCGTGTCGGTGCCGAACAGGATCTTGTGCTTGGGTAGCACTTTCGCGAACTCGACGATCCGCGACTGCAGGCACCAGCCCGACTCGCAGTACACGTTGGGCAGGTCCATCGCGAGCTGGAAGGGTTCGAAGCAGTAGACGCCGCCGGTCTGCACGCCGAAGTGGGCCATGATGAAGTTCACGTTCGGGAACTCGTGGATCATCGGCACCCATTCGGTCGGGATGCTGTACGGCCCGTCGCCGGTGTGCAGCTTCACCATCAGGCCGAGCTCGGCGCACTTGGCGAGCGCCGGGCGCACCCAGTCGAGCGCGCGGTCGGGCCGGTAGGCGTGCATGTTGGCCTGCATCTGAACCATCTTGAAGCCGTGCTCGCGGTGGTAGCGCTCGATGGCCTCGACACCGTTCTTCACGCCGCAACGCGGGTTGTAGACGAAGCAGCCGATGAAGCGCTCGGGGTACTTGCGCACCATCGCGAGCGTGTAGGCCATGTAGGCGTCGATGGCCTCGGTGCCGGTCTGGTCGCCGTCGGTCCAGGTGTAGATGGTGTTGCCCTGCGGCGGCTGGATGAAGGCCTTGTCGATGCGGCGCGGCTTGCCGCAGACGGTGTAGGGGCCGTCCATCATCTTGATCAGGCGCTCGCCGGTGAAGGGGTCGCCGTCGTGTCGCCACGCAAGGTCGACGAGGTTGGTCGGGTAGCAACTGGTGTCGATGATCATGGGCGTCCTCGCAGGCGGGAATGGCGGGCTGTCGACGATGGTGGCATGCGGCGCATCATCGGTAAACGACGACAGCGATATATATTGATTGCGCGCAGCGATGAATGGTCGCGGTGATGTGCGTGGGGCGAAGGCCGCCGCAAATCCCCCGGTATCGCCCTATCGGGTTGGCTTGGGTGGCCCGCCCGGCCCACGATGCGCCGGGTGCGAATGCGGCGGACGCGGCCTGCGCTGCGGCCCACGCAAGTCGGGGCCCGCGGGCTGCGGCGCCTGCGCGCGCTGGTCGCGCTCGACTCTCGCCTGCACGAGCAAGGTGTCGATCTCGGCTTCGGCAACGCCCTTGAGCGCGCAGAAGTTCTTGCGCGTAAGGGTCGTGGTCTCGAAGCTGCGCAGCAGCGCTGCGCGGTGCTCTCGTGCTTCGGCGTCGGCTTCGCGCGCACGCCGGGCCGCCTCGTTGGCCGTGCGCTGGGTATCGCGCTCGGCGGCGCGGCGCGCTTCATGGATCGCGCGCCGCCGCTCCAGTTCCGCGGCCACAGCCTGCCGGTGTTCGTCGGCCACGTCGCCTGCAGGCAGCCCGTCGAGACCCGAGCGCTGCGGTGCACCGATCAGCGCCTTGAGGTAGCCGTTGCTCGTCGTGTGCCGGTGCAGGAAGATCGAGAGCGACTTCTTGGTGAAGATGCCCGGGGCATGCTGCTGGATGTCGGCTTGAATGCGCAGCTTGAGCGGCTTGAAGGCGCCGAGGGCAAAGACAGCCGGGAACAGTTCCGCCAGCCGGGCCGCACATGCCGCGGGGGAGAGGTCGGCGATCACGGGTGGCGCGACCGCAAGGGTCACTGGCTCGGGGTTCGTCAAAGGCGGCGTCGGATTCTCTTGCACGGTGTTGGGGAGGGATGCGGTCGAAGGCCGATTGTCGCCGCACTCTCGCGGCACGGCGCAACGCCCTACCCCGCGCAAGACGCGGGCTGCCCCGAGCTCATCGCCTTCAGCGCCGCGCCTATCGCACCGGCCAGTCTCGCCACGCCCTGCTGGTGCGCCTGCGCCAGCGCCGGATAGCCCACGGAGGACAGCGGCTGCACAAATTCGCCGTGGCAGCTCAACGTGACAGCGCCGTCGGCGTCGGAACGCAGGGTCCACGTCGCTTCGAGCCGCGCCTGACTGCCGGGAGCGGAATCGAAGCGCTGCACATCGATGCGCACGCGCCAGCGCTGTCCCGGCGATGTCGTCGCCATCGGCGCCGGCGTGCCGACGAGTTGTACCAAGCCTTCGGAAACCGCGGCGCGAATCTCCTCGCCCAGCGGCGCGATCCAGCGCTCCTGTTCAAGCATCGCCAGGCTGCCGTCGGCCGTTCGCACGACCCACTGCGGCTGGTCGACCTGCGCCGGAATCGCGACCGGAAGCACCTCCCATGCCAGCGGCCCGACCGGCGTCGACCGCGGAATGGCCGAGCCGGGCGCCGGCATCAGCGTGTGATACCTCGGTGGCGCGGTGGAGCCGCAAGCGACGAGAAGGGCGACGAGGCCCGTCGCCGTCACGGCTCGCAGCGCTTGAGAGGCTCGGGCGTGTCGGTTCATCGTCCGCTCGCTTTCGGGTCCGGGTCGGCCGGCTTGCCGCGCAGCAGCGACTCCGGATGCTGCTGCAGATAGTCACTCAGCACGCGCAAGGCCTGCGCCGCGCGCTGCATCTCGACCAGCGCCTGGTTGACGTTGCGCTGCAGCGGGGCATCGGCCTGGGTGACGTTGCGGTCCAGGTTGGCCAGCGCGGCCTGGGCAGTGGTGAGCGTCTTCTGCACGTCGGCCAGTGCGCGCTGCGCTTCGGGCGTCAACTGGCGGATCGCAGCGTTGGCGCTCGCCAGCGTTTCCTGCAGCCCGTTGCCTGCCGCGCTGGCGCTGCGCAGCGTGGTCTGTAGGTCGCTGCCGATCTCGTCGAATTTCACCTTGCCGAGGCGGGCGACGATGTCGGCGAGCTGCGGTTGCAGATCGCTCAGGGTGCCACGCACGGTCGGTACGGTGGGCGGATCGGTGTGCGTGTCGAGGGTGGCCTTGGCAGTCTTGAGGATGAAGTCCAGCGCGACGTAGAGCTGACCGGTCAGCAGGTTGCCGGTGCGCACCTGCGCCCGCAGGCCGGCGTCGACGCCGCGCTTGAGGAACAGCACATCGGCAGTGTCGGCCGAACCGGCGGGCACAACGAACTGGCTGCGCACGCTTCCTAGGCGAAGCGGGTAGATGTCGGCAATCACCTCGACCGGGAACTTTTCCGACTTCGGTACATGCAGCAAGGCGACGCTGAGCACGCTGCCGACCTCGACGCCGAGCATGTCGACCGGCGCACCGGCCACGAGCCCGCGCTGCGCCTGTTCGAAGACCATGCGAATCGTCAGCGGCGCCCCGTCAGGTGGCGCCATCGCGGCCTTGCGGGAGGCGAAGAGTTCGAAGCGCTGTCCAAGCGCCGCAGGGGGCGCCGAAGCTGCGCCAGCCGGGTTGGCGAAGGCCACGCCGCCGAGCACGATCGACGCGACCGACTCGGTGTCCAGCGTCAGGCCGCTGGCGTTGATCGAGAGATCGATTCCGCTCGCGTTCCAGAACCTCGACTCCGTGGTCACGAGCCGCTCATAGGGTGGCTCGATGAGCATCTGCACGGCGAGTGAGTCGCGCGCCGCATCCAGCGTGTAGCCGACGACTCGGCCGACCCGTGTGCGCCGGTAGTAGACCGGCGAGCCGACGTCAAGCGAGCCGAGGTTCTGCGCCGACAGCACGAAGCTGCGCCCGGGCTCGCCGCGCAGCACGAAGGGCGGCGTCTCGAGGCCGGTGAACTGCAGCGCCGGTTCGTCGCTGATGCCTGCGTCCACGCCGATGTACGCGCCCGAAAAGAGTGTGCCGATGCCACTCACGCCGGCCAGCCCGATGCGTGGGCGAACGACCCAGAAGCGGGTGTCCTCTACTGCCAGGCTTTCGACGTTCTTGTCGAGTTGCACCGCAACTATCACGCGCTGGCGGTCGGGGCTGAGGTTCACCTTCGTCACCTTGCCGACCACGACTTCCTTGTAGCGGACTTCCGTGCGGCCGGCCTCCAAGCCTTCGGCACTGCCAAACGTGATCGTGATCGCCGGGCCGGCCTGCATCACCGTGCGCGCGATCAGCACGGCACCGACGATAAGCGCCGCGATCGGCACGATCCAGGCCAAGGAAAGGCGCATGCGATTCGCGCGCACGACAGCGACCTCGGGGTAGTTCGGCGTCGCCTCGACGGGCGAAGGAGTGGGCTCAGTCATCTAAGGGCTCGGGCCAGATCAGGCGAGGGTCGAAGCTCGCCGACGCGAGCATGGTGAGGACGACGACGGCGCCGAAGGCGAGCAGCCCCGGTGCGGGCTCGACGCTGGCAAATGCGCCGAAGCGCACCATGCCGACCAGCAGCACGACGACGAAGACGTCCAGCATGGACCAGTGGCCGACGGTCTCGATCAAGCGATACAGGTTCGCGCGCTCCGTCTGCCGCCAGCGCGACCTGCGCTGCGCGGTCACGACCAGCAGCGCAAGCGCGACGATCTTGACGATGGGCACCGCGATGCTGGCGATGAAGACGATCAGCGCGAGCTCCCACGAGCCGGCCTGCCACAGCTCGACGATCCCGCCCAGGATGGTGTGCGTTTCGCGGCCTTCGAAGACGCTCGCCGTCGACATGATCGGCAGCGTGTTGGCCGGCACGTACAGCAAGACGGCTGCGAGCAGGTAGGCGGTCGTGCGCTGCAGGCTTTGCGGCTTGGTGGCATGCAGAGTGAACCCGCAGCACGGACAGCGCGGCAGAGCGCTTTCGGTCCGAGCCTCGCTCACCAGTCCGCAGCATTCGCAGCCGAGCAGACCGCGCGTGCGTGCCGTCGGCACCGACGACGCCGCGGTGCTGACGTTCATTCCGGCAACCCTTCGGCGTGCTGCCAAAGCCCGTGCAGGCCCGAGGCCTGGTTGGCAGCCAGCAAGACGGTCAGCACGGCGTAGGAAAAGATGCCGACGCCTGGAACCACGCTCGCCAGCCCGGCCATGCGGACGATGGCCACCAGGGTGCCGAACATGAAGACCTCGACCATGCTCCAGCGCGTCACCCAGCGCAATGCACGCATGGCCGGCACGAATCCGCGCGCGCGCCTGCCGGCCACGAGCGGCATCAGCACATAAAGGCGCAGCAGGATGACGGCGAGCGGAAACGCAAAGGCCGTCGCGGCGGCCAGCAGCGCAACGACCTCCTGCCCGGAGATCCAGGTCGCCCAGATCGACTCGAAGAGCGTCACCTGCGAGCGAACGCCGCCCAGGTCGAGAGTGACGATGTCCGAGACGTTGCCGAGCACGAATACGAGCAGCGCGCCGGCCGCCAGCGCGAGTTGCCCGTCGACGGCAAGCAGGTGGCCGCGGCCGAGCACCGCACCGCATCGGGCACAACGCGCCAACTCGCCGCTGAGCAGCCGGCGCCGCTCGTAGACGGCGTCGCACTCCTCGCAGGTCACGAGTTGCGGATGCGTACGCACGGCGGTGGCGTCGCCGTCAGCGCAAAGGCCGGCGGCAAATGCAGCGCGTCGGGCGGCGGCTAGCACGGCCGAGGCCCGACCTTCGCTGGCTTGCACGAGCCGGCGGGTCTGCATGTCATCCGAAGCTCCAGTCTCTCAGCGCACCTGGCATGGTTTGCATCGCGCGATCACGCGGCCTTGCGTTGGTGACCCGTATTGTTCCTCAAACCGCTCTCTGCCGGAGCGAACGGTCTTGGCGGCAGGGCTTTGCGGCGCTCAGTTGGGCACCGGCTCCGTCCAGCCACCACCGAGCACCTTGTAAAGAGTGACTTGGTTCTGCAACTGCGCGAACTGAAACTGAACCGCGGCCAGTTGGGCGATGAAGAGCGAGCGCTGTGCGTCGAGCACGTCGAGATAGCTCGCAACGCCGTTGCGGTAGCGCATGTCCGAGAGCTTGAAGCGAGCGCTCTCGGCATCCACCTGCGCCTGCTGCGCGCGAAGCTGCTCGCCCAGCGTCGCCCGGCCTGCCAACGCGTCTGCCACTTCGCGGAAGGCCGTCTGCACGGTCTTCTCGTACTGGGCGACGCTGATATCGCGCAGCACCCGCGCCGAATCGAGATTGGCCTGGTTGCGACCGCCGTCGAAGATGGGTAGCACGAGTTGCGGTGAAAAAATCCACGCGAGCGAGCCCGACTTGAACAGGCCCAGCAGGTCGCCGCTGGCCATGCCGGTGCTGCCGGTGAGCGTGATGCGCGGAAAGAAAGCCGCCCTCGCCGCGCCGATGTTGGCGTTGGCCGAGCGCAGTTGCTGCTCGGACTGGCGGATGTCAGGCCGGTTCGCGAGCAGGTCCGACGGCAGGCCGGCAGGCAGTTCGGGGCCGAGGGTGACGCCGATCAGCGTCGCATCGGCAGGAACGTCGAACGTTACCGGGCGTCCGACCAGCAGCACGAGCGCGTTCTCGTCCTGTGCGCGCTGGCGCTTGAGGATCTGCAGTGCCACGCGGGCGCCCTGGACCAGTGAATCGGCCTGAGCCATGTCGAGTTCCGAGGCAACGCCGTTGTCGAACTTGAGCTTGGTGAGCTGCAGCGAGGCCTCGCGCGTGGCCAGCGTGCGTTCGGTGAGGGCCAGTTGCTCGATGTCTGCTCGCAGCGCAAGATAGCCGTTAGCGACCGAGGCGATGAGGACGATCTGCGCCGTCTTGCGGGCCTCCTCGGTGGCCAGGTACTGCGCCAGTGCCGCCTCGCTCAGGCTGCTCACGCGGCCGAAGAAGTCGAGTTCGAACGACGGCACCGACAGGCCAGCGAGGTAGGCATTGGTGATGCCGCCGCTGGCATTGGTCTGGCGCGTCGCCCCGGCGCCTAGGCTGAGCGAAGGCACCTGGTCGGCGCGACGCACCTGCCATTGCGCCCTCGCCTGCTCGATGTTGAGGATGGCCACGCGAAGGTCGCGATTGTTCTGCAGCGCGAGCGCGATCAGATCCTTGAGCGCCTGGTCGCTGAAGTACTGCTGCCAAGCAACGTCGGCCGCCGCGGGCGCGGCGGGCTTGTTCGAGCCGTCCGGGAAACGCTCGGCAACGGGCAAGGGCGGACGCTCGTAGGTCGGCGCGAGCGACACGCAGCCGGTGAGCAGCGCCGCCGCCGCAACCCCCACCATGCGGCACACGTCGCGCATCGCGGCCGCGGTCATGAATGACCCTCGGTCTTCGCCGGTGCGGCGCCGTCCAGCTCGTGCATGTAGAGCTTGCGCTGGCGCTCGCTGTCCTTCACGAGCCCGCGCACGACGACGAAGAACACCGGCGTGAAGAACATGCCGAGCGCGGTCGCGGCGAACATGCCGCCGATGACGCCGGTGCCGATAGCGCGCTGGCTGGCCGACCCTGCGCCGCTGGAAATGGCCAGCGGCAGCGTGCCGAGCATGAAGGCGAGCGAGGTCATCACGATCGGACGAAAGCGCATGTGCACCGCAGCCAGCGCGGCCTCGATGACGCTCTTGCCCTGGGCCTGCAAGTCCTTCGCGAATTCGATGATCAGGATCGCGTTCTTCGCCGACAAGCCGATGATGGTGATCAGGCCGACCTGGAAGTAGACGTCGTTCGAGAGGCCGCGCCCCATCGTCGCCAGCACGACGCCAAGCACGCCGAGCGGGACGACCAGAATCACCGATAGCGGAATCGACCAGCTCTCATAGAGCGCGGCCAGGCAAAGGAACACCGACAGGATCGCGAAGCCGTAGAGCAGGTAGGCCTGCGAGCCGGCGATGCGCTCCTCGCGCGACTGGCCTGTCCACTCGAAGGCGAAGCCGGCCGGCAGTTGCGCGGCGAGCTTCTCCATCTCGATCATCGCTTCGCCGGTGCTGTGCCCGGGCGCGGCGTCGCCCGAAATGCGCATCGCCGGGTAGCCGTTGTAGCGCACTGTCTGCACCGGGCCGGTGACCCAGCGCGTGGTCGCGAATGCCGACAACGGCACGAGCTGGCCCTTGCTGTTCACGGCGTTGATGGCGAGCAGGTCATCGCTTTGCATGCGCCCCGGCGCATCGGCCTGGATGACGACGCGCTGCAAGCGGCCGGCATTCGGGAAGTCGTTGACGTAGGCCGAGCCGAGCGCGGCCGAGATCGCGCTGTTGATCGAGTCGAAGCCGACGCCGAGCGCACTCGCCTTGTCGCGGTCGATGTCGAGCTGGAGTTGGGGCGCGTCTTCCAGGCCGTCCGGCCGCACGCCGGCGACGACCTTGCTCTGTGCCGCCACGCCGAGCAACTGGTTGCGCGCGGTGACGAGCGCCGCGTGGCCGTTGCCGCCGCGGTCCTGCAGGCGGAAGGTGAAGCCGGTCGCGTTGCCGAGCTCGGGAATCGGCGGCGGGCTGACGGCGAAGATGAACGCGTCGCGCACGCCCATCAGCGCACCGAAACCGCGCCGGGCGAGCGCCTGCGCCGAGTGCTCCTCGCCCTTGCGCTCGTTCCAGTCCTTCAGCGGAATGAAGGCGAGGCCCGCGTTCTGGCCGATGCCCGAGAAGCTGAAGCCGAGCACGCTGACCATGCTCTCGACCTCCGGTTGGTTGAGGAAGAAGCTCTCTGTCTTCTTCATTGCGTCGAGCGTGCGCTGCTGGGTCGCGCCCGGTGGAAGCTGCACGTTGGCGATGATGTAGCCCTGGTCCTCGTTGGGCAGGAAGGACGTCGGCAAACGCAGGAAGAGCACGCCGACCGCGACCGCAATCGCGAGGTAAACGAGCACGAAGCGGCCGGCGCGACGCAGCACCCGCGCAACCAGGCCTTCGTAGCCCTTGGCGGTGGCCTTGAAGCCGCGGTTGAACCAGCCGAAGAAGCCGCGCTTCTCAAGCTTGTGCCCGGCCTCGACGGGCTTGAGCAATGTGGCGCACAGGGCCGGTGTGAGCGACAGCGCCATGAACGCCGAGAAGCCGATCGCCGACACCATCACGGCGGCAAACTGGCGGTAGATGTTGCCGACCGAGCCCTTGAAGAACGCGAGCGGAACGAAGACCGAGATCAGCACGACGGTGACGCCGATGATGGCGCCGTAGATCTGACTCATGGCCTTCTTCGTCGCCTCGCGCGGCGGCAGACCTTCCTCGCTCATGATGCGTTCGACGTTCTCGACCACCACAATCGCGTCGTCGACGACGATGCCGATGACGAGCACCATGCCGAACATCGTCAGCACGTTGATCGAGAAGCCGAGCGCGAACAACGCCCCGAAGGCGCCGAGCAGCGCGACCGGAACGACGATGGTCGGGATCAAGGTGTAGCGGATGCTCTGCAGGAACAGATACATCACGAGGAACACCAGCACCACGGCCTCGACCAGCGTCTCCGCGACCTGGCCGATCGAGATCTTCACGAAGCGCGAGGTGTCGTAAGGGATCGAATACTTCACGCCAGCCGGGAAATAGGCCGAGAGTTCTTCCATCCGCTTGCGCACCGCGGTTGCGGTGGCGAGCGCGTTGCCCGTGGGCGAGAGCTGCACTCCGATGCCCGTCGAGGGCCGGCCGTTGAGGCGGGCCGAGATCGAGTAGCTCTGCCCACCGAGTTCGATGCGGGCAACGTCTTTCAGGCGCACCGTCGAGCCGTCGGGGTTGGCGCGCAGCACGATATCGCCGAACTGCTTGACGGAGTCGAGCTGGCCCTTGACGACGACGGTCGCGAAGATGCTCTGCCCCGGAACGTTCGGTAGGTCGCCGATCGTGCCGGACGACACCTGCGCGTTCTGTGCCTGGATGGCCTGGATGACGTTGGCGGTCGACAGGTTCAGGCCGACGAGCTTGGCGGGGTCGATCCAGATCCGCATCGCGCGCTCGGTGCCGAAGAGCTGAGCCTGGCCGACGCCCGGAACGCGCTGAATTTCGGGCAGCACGTTGCGCGAGGCGTAGTCGCCGAGCGCGACCGGATCGAGCTTCGGATCGTCCGACGAGAGAATCGTGAAGAGCAGGAAGTTCGAGCGCGACTTGTCGACGCGCACGCCCTGCTGCGTGACGGCCAGCGGCAACCGTGGCGTCGCGCGGCTGAGGCGGTTCTGCACGTCGACCTGCGCCAGGTCAGGGTTGGTGCCGGCCTCGAAGTAGAGCGTGGTCGAGCCCGTGCCGTCGGCCTGCGCCACTGACTCCGTGTAGATCAGCCCTGGCGAGCCGTTCATCTCGCGCTCGATGACGCTGATCACGCTGCTCTCGAGCGTCAGCGCCGAGGCGCCGGGGTAGGCCATGCTGACGACGATCGACGGCGGGGCCACCGTCGGGTATTGCGAGACCGGCAACTGCGTGATCGACACTCCGCCGAGGACGAGGATGAAGAGCGCGATCACCCATGCGAAGACGGGCCGATCGATGAAGAACTGAGCCATTGGGCGCGCTCCCTAGCGCGAGGCAGCACTGGCCACGTTGGCAGCAGCGGAAGGCGCCGAACCCGATGCCGCCGACGCCGGCCCCGCGGCCGCCTGCGTCTGCCATGGAACCGGCTTCACCGGACCTGGCCCGCGCAACTTCTGGAAGCCGTCGACCATCACGAGCTCGCCGGCCTTCAGGCCGTCCAGGATCAGCCACTGGTTGCCCTGCGCGCTGCCGACCTTGACCGCGCGCGTCGAGACCATGCCGTCTTGCCCGACGACCTTCACGCTATCGCCTTCGTTCGATCGCGCCACCGCCTGCTGCGGCAGCAGGATCGCATCGTTCGCCTGCGCCTGCTCCAGGCGCACGCGCACATAAAGGCCGGGCAGCAGGCGGCCCTGCGAATTGGGTAGCTCGGCGCGAAGCGTGATCTGGCCTGTGCTCGGATCGACCGAGAGGTCGGAGAACAGCAGCCTCCCGGCGACCGGGTAGACCGTGTCGTCGTCGAGCAGCAGCCGCACGACCACGGCCTCGGCACCCGGAGCGCGCTGAAGCTTTCCGCTGACAAGCGCCTGGCGAAGCCGCATGATGTCGCTGGCCGACTGGGTGAAGTTGACGAACATCGGGTGGATTTGTTGCACGACGGCAAGCGGTGTCACCTCGCCCTGCCCGACCAGCGCGCCCTCGGTCACCAGAGAGCGGCCAATGCGGCCGGAGATTGGCGACGTGACCGAGGCCTGGTCGAGGTTGATCCTGGCCGTCTGTACGAGCGCCTTGCCGGCCTCGACGTCGGCCTCGGCGAGCTTCTGGGCGACGGCGGCGTTGGTGTAATCCTGCTTGCTGATCGCATTGGCATCGAGCAGCGGCTTGTAGCGCTGGGCGAGTTCTGTCGCCTGAATCAGGTTGGCCTGCGCGCGCGCCAGCGATGCCTTGGCGCTGTCATGCGCTGCTTTGTAGGGCGCCGGGTCGATCAGGAAAAGCGGCTGCCCGGCCTTGACGTCGCTGCCCTCGCGAAACAGGATCTTGAGCAGGATGCCCGCGGCGCGTGCGCGCACTTGTGCCACCCGCGACGCCTCGAGCCGCCCCGGCAACTCGGTGACCAGACCGACCGAGCGTGGCGTCACGACGACCGTGCCGACCTCGGGCGGCGGCATGCCGCCACCCGGCGGGCCGCCGGCATGCTGCGCGTTGTCCTTGTCGCCGCAGGCGGCCAGAATGGCCAGCGCCAACGCGGCGGCGGGCAATAGAGATCGAAGCGTCAGGTCACGATCTATCACGGGCAGTCAACCTCGGGCTGGCGGTTCGGTGGGCGGTCACGAGCGGCCGAATGCGCGCGTGTCCATGCGCCACGCGCATGCATGGATGAGACAGTATACATACACGTCTGAATGTATACTTCCGCCCTGCTTCACCGGACCTTCAAATGCCACGCAGGACCAAGGAAGAGGCTCTAGACACGCGTCGGCGCATTCTCGACGCCGCGGAAAGCCTGTTCGAGACGCAGGGTGTCTCGGGCACATCGCTGCACGCGATCGCGATGGCTGCCGGGGTGACGCGCGGTGCCATCTACTGGCACTTCAAGGACAAGAGCGCCGTCTTCAGCGCGATGATCGATCGCGTCAGCCTGCCGATGGAAGAGTCGACGGCGTTGCTGGGGATGCAGGGCGATACGCCGCCGCTGACGACGTTGCTCGCCCAACTGCTGGGCCTGCTCTCCAGCATGGCGGGCAACGAGCAGGCGCAGCGCGTGGTCGAGATCGTCACCCACAAGGTCGAGTACGTGGGCGACCTTGCCGCGGTTCGCGAGCGGCGCCTGCAAATCCGGCATGACTTCGTGTCTCTTCTGGAGCGCACGCTTCGGGCCGGTCAACGGCGGGGCGAGATTGTGCCCGAGCCTTCGGCCAGGACGATGGCCATCGGCCTGCATGCCCTGCTCGACGGCCTGATCCGAAATTGGATACTCGACCCAGGCGGGTTTGACCTGCTGGCCGTCGGCCGCGCAGCGGTTGACGTGCACCTGGCCGGCTTGGCCGCGACTTGAGGGGCAGCTTGTGCTGTGCGCGCTGCCGGGACGTGGTTGCTTGGCTGCAACAGTTAACGTGCTGCGACGACCCGCCATGTAGAATGTTGCGTCCCCTGTAAACGGACTGGTGTCGGCATGCGTTGTACCGATGCTGATCATTGCTGCAGTCGGAACATGCGCGAAAGTCGCCATGGATGATTCAAAGCAAGTAGATGGCACCCGCCCTAGACAAATTTCTTTTTCACCTGGAGATTCGCATGAAATTCGCTCCTTCGATCCTCACCGTCGCTGTGCTCTCGGCCTTTGCCCTCACCGCTTCCGCCCAGCCGGCCTCTTCGCCGACCCGTGCTGAAGTCAAGGCCGAAGCCGCCGCCGCGAACAAGGCTGGCAAGATTCCTTCGGGCCAAGAGTCCGTGGCCGGGCAAGACATGCCGAAGGCGGCCAAGTCGACCGCGGACCGCGCCGCCGTTAAAGACCAGACCAAGGCTGCCAACAAGGCCGGTGCTATCCCTTCGGGCCAACAGTCAGTAGTCGGCCAAGACGAGCCAAAGAAGCCGGGCAACACAGGCGACCGCGCTGCCGTCAAGAGCCAGGCCGCTTCGGCCAACAAGGCCGGTGCCATTCCTTCCGGTCAAGAGTCCGTCGTCAATCAAGACAAGGGCCAGCCGAAGAAGTAATCCGCAACGCCGGCCTTGACGGCCGGTTCGCATCGAAGGCGGCATCGGGTTTCCCGTGCCGCCTTTTTCTTTGCCTGCGCTATGCCCGATAGACCCTGCCAGAAAGTTCGACGCGGCCTATGAGATGCAAGTCCGGTTCTTGCCGGTGCGCTTGGCTTCGTAGAGTGCCTCGTCGGCGCGTTCCAGTGCCTGTGCGATGGTCTCCCCCGTCCGGTAGGCGGTGACGCCGGCCGAGAAGGTGACGAACACCGTCTTGTGCTCGTGCATGAACAAGCCTTCGGTCAGAGAGCGCTGAAGGCGGGTCAGGATCTGCTGGCCTTCGGTGGTCGAGGTCGCCGGCAGTATGACGACGAATTCCTCGCCGCCAAAGCGCGCGACTACATCTGCAGGGCGCAGTGCCTTGGTGACCGCCGCGGCCAGCGAGCGCAGGGCCTCGTCGCCCGCCTGGTGACCGAGTTCGTCGTTGAGGCGCTTGAAATTGTCGACGTCGAGCAGGCCGATGGCCAGCGGCTTGGCGTCGCGCTCCATACCTGCGCGTGCGACCTCAAAGGCCTGCATCATGCCCCGACGGTTGGCGATCTGCGTCAGCTGGTCGGTGGAGACTTCCTCCGAAAGGCGACGCAGTTCCGACTCCAACTCGGTCACGCGCTCGGACAACTTCGTCGCCTCCTTGTGCTCGGCTTGAAGGCGAGTCTGGGTCTGGCCGACGATTTCCTGCACGTTGCGCGTCTCTTCGAGCATTTCACCGACGACGGCGGTCAGGCTCTCCAGCGAATCGGCACGGTCGATCACTTCTGCGTAGCGGCCCACGTTGTCGTGGAAGCGCCCGGTCCGCGAACCGAGTTCGCCGAGCTCGAGCAGCATCTTTCCGATCATCGACTTGAGTGCATCGCGCGCGTTGCCGCGTTCGCTGCGCAGCTTGGACTGTTGTGCGCGCGTCTCGCGAAGCAACTCGGCGACCGAGCGGACCCCGCGCGCGGTGATTCCCTCCTCGAGCTTGCTGCGCATCGCGTCGAGCTGGCCCTTGACCCAGCTCTCCTCCTCGGCCAGGTCGCCCATGCTGGACGTCAGCTCCAGGCACAGGGCGCCAAGCTGGTCCACGAGATGGTGACGGTGTTGCAGCGCAGGGTCGGCGCGTTCGCACAACTGCGCCAGCGCGTCCGCCTGCTCCGCCGTCGCCTCACCGGTGGCCAACGACTGCACCGCCGCACTGAGGCTTGCGCGCAGCTCGCCGGCCTCGGTTGCGGGCAGCGCCGCCTGCACGCTGCCTGCCAGGCTGGTCAAGGCACGCGCCCATGCGGCCGGCGCACTGCCTTGCGCATGGCCGGTCGAACTCGGCGCAGTGGTCTCCGTGGGCGGTGCATCGACGGGCGACGCTGGGGCGACCTCGACATCGCCGAGCGCCGCCGGAACGCTGGCACCCCCGCCGCTGTCCCAACTTGCGACGAGTTGCGCGAGCCGTCGCTGCAGTACGCGTGCATCGATGCGGCTGCCGGCAAGCACGCGCAGGACGCTCTCCTTCCTGCGCCCGCTCGTCCAGATGCGACCACCGCGCTCGACGCCGCGGACGATGCTCTCGATCAGGCTCGCCAATGCAGTGGCCTGGCTCTCGCCGTTCTTCAGGACTGCCAGCGCACGCTCTGCCCGCTCCCAGTGGCCATCGAGAAGCGCTCGCGCCAGCGCTTGGCGCTCGGCCGCATCGGCCTCCGGAAATGCCGCGCCGACGACGTGTTCGAGCAGCGGGAGCACCTGAATGGGAAGGAACGAAGGGGTCGCTTGACCGGCTTCGGAGCGGTAGGCGCGGGCATAGTTCTCGGGCGTCGGTTCGAGCTTGTGAAGCATGATCTGGCGCAGTGCGACCTTGGCCAGTTCGGCTGGTTTCGCCGCGACGGAGGACGTGTCATTCATGGTCGTCGGTCAGTCGTCTGAGTGGGCGTCGCGCGCGGAAATCATTTGCCACGCGCGATGACGACGGGGCGCAGATGCTTGCCTCGCGGCACATCGCCAGGACCCGCGTCGCCAAGCTGGGCAATGCACGGCGCCCTGCGTTCGATGATGTTGTGCTCGTACCAGTCCTTGAGGACTCCCGGGGCAACGCGTATGGAGGAAGCGTCTTCCGTGGCGATGACCGCTCGCAACTGGGGCAGGAGGCGGGCCGCGGCTAGCTCGGAGGCGCTCACGATTCGTCCCATCAGGCGCCATGCTCCCGTCGGATCCGGGTCTCGCAATACTTGCAGCACAGCTAGGTCAAGCAGCCCGGCCGGCGCCTGACGATGTGCACGGCAAACGCCGCCTGCCCCGTCCGCGACAGGTGCGAGCAAGCGCATGCCATGAGCCAGGCGTCGAATCAACATGTCGAGAGCGCCACCCTCGGCATGGAACATGGCGCGAACATGGCACGAACCGAGATCGGACTTCGGTTCCATCGGCTCGGGGCTTCGTGCGGCGACCAACGCCTCGACGCCACGGCGAACCCGATCAACTGCGGCAAGCGACTTGCGCGGCCTTGGCTTCGGACTGCAACGCGGAGCCCGCAACGTATGGAGGATGAGTGCGTCATGGGTAGGTGCGTGCAGAGACGGCAAGTCCGATGGGTGGGACGCTCGGGAGTTCCTTCCGCGGCGAAGCGCTTCTTTCGCTGGAGTATTCGGCACCCGCCTGCGTAACTAAAGTGTGACCGGAATCGAGGGGTCGCGTCGGGCAGGGTCCGTACAATTCATGGCATGCCCCGCCCCCGCCAGGTTGACGCCGACACGCACGACGACTCATCCTCGGTGGCGCAACGCGCGGTCCTCGTCCTTGCCGTCGTGGCGACGCTTGCTGCATTGGCGCTGGCTGCCCTGGCGCTCGTGCAAGGTCCGCAGATCGAGTCTTCGGGCCGGTTGACTTGGGCGGTACCCGCGATCGTCATGTGCGTGGCGGCCGGTGTGGGTTGGACGCTATGGCGGCAACGGGAACTCGCCACCGCGCTGCACGACGCGCGTGGCGAACTGCACGCCTTGCATGACGCCAGCACGGCATGGCAGTGGCGCAGCGATGGCTCCCATCGGCTCACGAAGTGGCGGCCGCCGGCGAACGCAGCCGACACGCAATGGAAGGCATCGAGTGCGCTGGGCGAACCCGTCTGGGCACACTTCGGCGCCGACGCTGCGGTCGCCGCCGCTGTGCGTGCGCGAATGGAGAGTGGCGCTCCGCTGGATGGGCAGCGTGTATGCCACGTCGACTACGACGGCGTGCACCACCGATACGAACTGCGCGGTGCAGCACTCACCGACACGCTCGGTCGACACTGCGGTTATCTCGGATCGGCCTCGCCTGTGGGGGACGATGCGGATCGCGAACGCTCCAACAGTTTTCTGGACGCGGTATTGCTGGCACTTCCGGTGCCGGTATTCGACATGACCGGCCTGTCCGACGCGCCGACGCACGTCTTGCGAGGCAATGCTGCGGCGGCGCGTGAGCTGGGCATCCAGCCGGCAAAACTTGCGGGCCTCGCATTCTCCGACCTGCTGGCGCGTTTGCCGCAGGAATTACGGGCTACCGTCACGAATGCCTTGAACGCCAGCGAAGACAGCGTCGAAGCGTCTATCGAATCCGGATGGAACGCCCATGCGCGGCGCATCGACGCCCCTCTTCCAGGTGCGGGTGGGGCTCCGTGCCGCTGGGTGCTCACCCTGGTGCCCGCGGCACGTTTCGAAGCGCCCCATGACGCCGGCGCCAGCGAGCACGAGTCGTTCAGCTACACGGTTTCGCACGATCTTCGGGCCCCCATCCGCGTGGTCGAGGGCTTCACAAAGATCCTGAAGGAGGACTACGGCCGTCAACTCGACCGCATCGGCAACGATCACCTCGATCGCGTGCTGGGTGCGGCCGCGCGGATGAACAGCATGATCGACGCACTGCTCGCGCTATCGCAGTTGACTTCGCGTCCGCTGTCGCGCCAGCCGGTCAACCTTTCGCAGGTCGCCTCCTTTGTCGTCGACGAATTGCGCCGGCAGTCGCCGGATCGGAACGTCACCGTGCAGATCGAGCTCGGCATGATGACCCAGGGCGATCCGACTTTGTTGCGCATGGTGCTGGACAATCTGCTCGGCAACGCCTGGAAGTACACGGCCAAGACGCGTGATGCGGGGATCTGGCTCGAACGCGGTGCGCACAATGGGCAGCCGATGTTCACGGTGCGCGACAACGGCGCCGGTTTCGACATGCGCTTCGCGGACCGACTGTTCGGCGTCTTTCAGCGTCTGCACAGCGCGAACGACTTTCCCGGAACCGGCGTCGGCCTGGCCTCGGTGCGGCGCATCGTCGGCCGCCACGGCGGCGAAGTCTGGGCCGAATCGGCGGTCGATCGCGGAAGCAGCTTTCACTTCACGCTGCCCGAAAGTCAGCAGAAGTCCTGAACCGCGTCACGTCGTCGTCCGACGGGTTCCCTGCGCCCTCACCTCGCCGCTCGGGCCAGCAGTTCCACCGCATCGAGCACGCGCTGGGCGGTCTGCTCGACGCTCTGGTCGTCCTCGCTGGCGATGCGCCGCAACCGTTCTGCAGCCTGCGCGCGGGGCAGCGAATGGCGTTGCATCAGCGCGCCGACGGCCATCGCCTCGCCGGGCGTCATCATCTCGGGGGCGGCCTGGCGCACCGCGACGGCCGGCGCCGGCTGGCTGCGAAGGCGCAGCAGCGCGGCTTCGACCGCGGGCAGGATCTGCCGGACCTCGAGCGGCTTGACAAGGTAGTCCACCGCGCCCAGCGCCTTGACCTTCGCCACCGTGTCGTCGTCTGCAAATGCGGACAGGAACATGAACGGCGTGTGCATGGACTCGCGCAGAACCGCGGCGACGTCAAAGCCGCTCTTGCCTTCCATCCGAATGTCGAGCAGGGCGAGATCCGGGCGATGCTCGCGCGCGAGCAGGATCGCATCGTCGCCGTTGTCGGTATCAATCACGTCATAGCCGGCTTGCAGCAGGCCATGGGTGATCGTTGCC